>JANPIG010001183.1:0-8480 GCA_031424875.1 Cytophagales bacterium | reverse complement strand
TCTGAGTACTTTTTTGACTATATAAAATGTGTTTATTCCTTTTTATCATACATGAAGGAGTAAACACATTTTGAATAAAGTTCTCTACAAGGTATTTATAACCAATACTTTTTCGCTTTCATTGAAATTGAACAGGTTTACACAAAGTAATAAGCTATCGTCTAAGTTGTCAGTTGCAATAAAGTCAAAAATTGTAAAAAAAGCGTGTTTTTGATGGATTAGAGTTTGTGGAAAACAAAACTACTTTTCGTTTATTTTTCATACTTCTTTATATATCCATATGACTTCTATATAAAATTAAAACTTAGGAATTTAACAATCGTAAATTTTACTTAATACCAGTTGTGTACAGGACACTTATATTTATTACAGAAAATATTTTTGTAATAAATCAAGAATATTTGTGTATTTTTCTATAACTTATTTTAAAAATCAATTATTCTAAATGTAAAATAATTATGCTCATAAATCAACGAACATTTAAATTAATCTTTGGGTTAGTTGCTGTTATTTCAGTAGCCTCCTTCACTATCTTAAGAAGCCCTCAACCTGTCAATATAGACAATGATAATCCAAAAATAAAGAAGCTAAGGCTATCACAGGGGTTTTCTGCTGAACACCTTTACAGTCCTTCAGAAAACAACAAAGGCTCATGGGTTGCCATGACTTTTGATGATAAAGGGAGAATGATTACTTCCGATCAATACGGGAACTTATACCGTTTGAAAATTCCGAAAATTGGCATACCTAACGTAAAAACGGAAGTTGAGAAATTACAAATAGGTATCGATGCAAACATTGATACTGTAGGAATAGGGTATGCCCATGGGCTTTTATACGCCTTTAATAGCCTATACGTAATGGTTAACAACAATAAAAATAATAAGGCTTTTACCAGACATAGTGGTTTGTATCGTCTTCAAGATACTAATAATGATGATCAATTCGATAAAATTTCCTTGATGAAATCAATGGATGGTGATGGAGAACATGGTCCGCACAGCATCATTTTATCGCCCGATAAACAATCGCTTTATGTGCTTTCAGGAAATCATACTGATGTTCCGCCGATGGATTCCTATCGTTTGCCGTCCAATTGGAAAGAAGATAATTTATTCCCCCTCATCAAAGACCCACGTGGCCACGCCAACGACCGTTATGCCCCAGGTGGGTGGATTGCTCACACCGACCCAGAGGGTAAAAATTGGGAGTTATTTGGAGCGGGATATCGCAATGCATTTGACTTTACTTTCAATGAAGTAGGTGATTTATTTGTCTATGATGCCGATATGGAATGGGACTTTGGCTTGCCATGGTATCGCCCTACTCGTATCTGTCATGCCACGAGCGCCAGTGAGTTCGGTTGGAGAACAGGCAATAGCAAATGGTCGCCTACTTTTCCAGATAACTTACCACCCGTTATCAACATCGGACAAGGTTCGCCTACCAATTTATTACACTTGAAAGATGCCAGATTTCCTGCAAAATATAAGAGTACCATGTTGGCTTTTGATTGGAGTTTTGGTATTATCCACGCCATCAACTTGAAGCCGTCGGGTTCAAGTTATACTGCCACTCGTGAAGAATTTTTATCGGGACTTCCTTTGCCACTAACCGATGGAGTGATTGGTCCAGACGGTGCTTTATATTTTCTGACGGGAGGAAGAAGATTAGAATCTGATTTATACAGAATTTCTTATACAGGCAATGAAAATACTGATGCCGTAGCAGCAACGCCCATCAACCAAGCCAATACTTTGCGAAGAAATTTAGAGAAATTTCACGTGGGTGGACCCAATAAAGATGCTGTTACAACTTCTTGGCCATACCTAAAAAACCCTGATAGATTTATCCGTTATGCAGCTCGTTTAGCCATTGAACACCAACCCATAAGCGAGTGGCAAGATAAGGCTTTGCAAGAAAAAGACCCCGTTACGCTCACGCAAGCTACTATTTCGTTAATTCGTATGGGAAATGGCGATAAGCAAAATGAAATCTTAAATGCTTTAATGGGCATTAATTACAAGGCATTAACTGAACCGCAACAATTAGATTTGCTCCGTGCTTTTGAATTAGCTTTTCTGAGAATGGGAATGCCCGATGTCAATAACAAGCCTAAAGTAATTGCGTATTTGAACCCTAATTATCCTGCAAAAACCGCACAATTAAATCGGTCTTTGAGTAAAGTTTTATTGTATCTGGATGCTCCAAATGCCATTCAGAAAACTTTAGCTTTGATGAAAATTAAGGAAGAACCAGGCATGAATGAACTTATGCAAGAAACAGCAACCGCATCCAGCGATTTGATTTTGAGAAGTACTCAATATGGAGGGGATATTGCCGCTATGTTAGCAAATGTTCCGCCCGCCCAGCATACATATTATGCTAATGTTTTGACGATGGCAAAAACGGGTTGGACTCCTCAAGAGCGTGAAACGTATTTTAAATGGTTTAATAATGCATTCAGCTATAAAGGTGGAAGGAGTTATGTAGGGTTTATTGACCGTTCGAGGAAATTAGCCTTAAAGAACGTTCCAGAGGATAAAAAAGCCTATTTTGATAAATTATCAGGAGCTGAAATGTTGAGCAAAAACGGTAACGATTTGGTTACAACAGCTTACCCCAAAGGTCCTGGTAAATTCTGGAGTGTAGAATCTGCCATGCCAGTATTAGAAAGTGGTTTGACTAATCGAAATTTTGAGAATGGAAAAGCCATGTACACAGCCACAACCTGCAAAGCTTGTCATACCATGCGTGGCGAAGGTGGTGCCACAGGTCCAGATTTGACTCAGTTAGGCACTCGTTTTTCAATCAAAGATATGTTGGAAGCAATTACTAATCCCAATAAATCTATTTCAGACCAATACGCTGCCACTCAATTTAGTTTGAAAAATGGCAATTCAATTGTGGGACGTTTGGTCAACGAGGATGCTAATGCGTATTACGTTTCTCAAAATCCATACGCACCCGAAACACTTGAGAAAATATTAAAAAAGAATGTAATTTCTTCAAAACCATCCGCCGTTTCCATCATGTTTCAAGGTTTGATAAATAGCCTAAACGAAGAAGAAATGAAGGATTTAATGGCGTATTTGATGGCAGGGGGTAATGAAAAAAATGCCATGTTTTCGGCAAAAGCGGATTTGAAAAAGTAGGTTTGGGAACTTCCCGAAAGTTTGAAACTTTCGGGAAGTTGAAATCAGTACATTAATTGCTTTACAAATCATGAAAAAAGTAAAAATAAACATGAAAAATACCCCAAAAATATCCCACCTCTTTCTAATATTAATTATTTTATTTTCAGGTTGTAAAACCTCACACAGCCAACAAAAATCAGAAAAAGGTTTTAAATCCATTTTTGATGGAAAAACCTTAAATGGTTGGTCGGGAGATACTAAATATTGGCGAGTAGAGAATGGCAATTTAGTGGGAGAAATCACGCCTGAGACTCTTTTGAAGACCAATTCCTTCATTACTTGGGAAGGTGGAGAACCCGCAGATTTTGAATTGAAAGGAGAATTTAACATTACTGAAAAAGGAAATTCTGGCATTAATTACCGTAGTATAAAATTGCCCGATGTGCCTTATGCTATGAAAGGATATCAGGCGGATATTGATGGGGCAAATCGCTATACAGGACAGAATTACGAAGAAAGAGGTAGAACAACCTTAGCCTATCGTGGACAAATAACTACAATAGCACCACAACCAAACCCCATGACACTTGATGAATTACGAGCAAAAGTAAAAAGCAATGCTTGGACAGACTTAAAAGTTACAGGTTCATTGGGAGTGTCGGACAGTTTGAAACTCAAAATCAAAAGTCAAGATTGGAATACGTTTCATTTAGTGGTAAAAGGTAACCGCTTGCAACATTATATTAATGGAATTTTAATGAGCGATGTTACTGATAATGACCTCATTAATGGAAAATCAAAAGGCTTCATTGGCGTACAAGTACACGTAGGTCCACCTATGAAAGTTCAATATAGAAATTTAAGAATTAAGGAATAATAGTATGGCTAAAATAGGCTTTAATGTGTTGGCATGGTCTGCCAATGTTTCAGAAGATTTACTACCAATTATTGAAAGATTAAAAAATATCGGCTACGATGGCGTTGAGTTTTTTGTGGGTGGTGCAGAGGAAAATGCCTGTAAAAGTGTAGGAAAATATGCCAAAGACTTAGGTTTAGGCGTAACGACCGTAACGGTTGTAAGTCCAGAGGTGAATCCAATTAATGAATCTGCCTTAGTTCGAGCAAAGGGTTTGGAAGCTATTAAAATTGCCATCGACCGTTCCTTTGATTTGGGGGCAACTGTTCTATGTGGGCCTTTTCATTCTGCTCACGCTCATTTTGCAGCACATCCAGCTTTGGAGGAAGAATTTCAATGGAGTGCCGAGGTTCTGCACCAAGCGGGTGAATACGCCAAACAAGCCAATATTATATTGTGTTTAGAGGCTCTCAATCGCTTTGAATGTTATCTGTGCAATACAATGGAATCTCTGAAAAAGTTGGTAGAAACCGCAAATCACCCGAATGTGAAGGCAATGTTTGATACGCACCATGCCAATATTGAAGAGAAAAAATACGTCAACGCCATCCACACGATTGCCCCGCATTTGCAGCACGTACACATCAGCGAAAATGACCGTGGAACACCTGGCGATGGTCATATCAATTTTGATGATACCTTTTCAACTTTGGTAGCAATCAACTATAAAGGTTGGCTAACCATCGAAGCCTTTTCAAGAAATGACCCCGATTTTGCCAATGCCATCAACGTCTGGCGTGAATACAACGACCCTTGGCATATTGCAGAAAATGGCTTAGTTTTTATCCAAAATATGTGTAAAAAACACGGTTTGTAAAAATTTACCAATGTATTTTTCAATCATAAGTCGAAGCAATTGGAGATGCTTAGTAGTAAGAAGTTTAAAATATCTAAAAAAGAAGCACTTTCAGAACAAGCTATAAGCTCTTTGCGAAATCCCGCTGTTTGAGCGTAGCGAGTTTCGGGATTTCTTGATTTTCTTTTGTTACTTTTCTTGTATCAAGACAAGAAAAGTAAGACTAAGCGAATGGCAAGAATGTTATTCCGAAATAGTCCAAATAAAATTTTCAAACATATTTTAATTCGGAACAATCGTAAATCAAAAACACTATTAATTTTCAAGATAAAATATCGAATTCATCTCAGTTAGGAGGTATAGAAACCTCGATTCTGGACACTGGACAAGCAAAAGGCGTTCGCATTGCATGGTTTAATACAGGCAGTGGATTACGGTTTAAAGTAGTTTTAGACCGTGGATTAGATATTGCAGATGCGGCTTTCAATCAGCATAACTTAGCTTGGATAAGTCATAATGGAATATCATCGCCACAACCATTTTCGGATAAAGGGATTGACTGGCTCAGAACTTTTTACGGTGGATTATTGACCACCTGTGGACTCTCGCACGTGGGCGGACCAGAATCAGATTCGTTTGGCGAAAGAGGAGTTCATGGACATATCAGTAATATTCCTGCTGAAATTGAATCCATCATCCAGCCCGACCCATTGCGGGGCAAAATGGACATGAGTATTACGGGAATTATGAAAGAATCAAGGATTTTTGGACCTAATTTAGCACTGAGAAGAACGATTTCTGCCACCCTCGGAGAAGCCAATATTCGGATTCATGATGAAGTGATTAATCGTGGAAATACACCCGCACCTTTGATGCTTTTGTACCATTTCAATTTCGGTTTTCCATTGGTGGATGAAGGCACAAAAATTCTTTGGGAAGGGGCTTGGGAACCAAGATTTGGCAATGAGAATGCTAAGATTTTTAATCAAGGGAATACTTTTAAAACCTGTCCAGCACCCATAGAAGACCATAATGGCCCGGGTGAAGAAGTGGTTTTTATTGACCCAAATACCAATGAATCAGGCAATTGCGTTTGTGGTTTACAAAATGATAACATTGGGTTAGGCATAGAAATTCATTTCAACAAAAAGCAGTTACCCAGCCTGACCAATTGGCAACATTGGGGCAAAAATGAATACGTTACGGGCATAGAGCCCGGTACAAATTTCCCCATCGGACAAGCACAGGCAAGGGCAGAAAAAAGTTTAATATTCTTAGCTCCTAATGAAGTGAGAATGTTTGATGTCAGGTTGAAAATAAGGTAGTTATCACTTCCCGAAAGTTATTTTTATTTTCTCTCACTTCCCGAAAGTTCTTTTTACTTTCGGGAAGTTTGTACCCAAATATTCAACTTCCCGAAAGTAAAAGGAACTTTCGGGAAGTGCTTGACAGAAAATAGTCTAATATTATTAGCGCCCAGTGAGGTGAAAACATTTGATATTACTTTAAAAATTACCGTGTCTTTTGCCTTTTTGGCAAACATATTTAAACTCATTAAAAAATGAATAAAGCACAAAAAGCTCTTGAACAAGGAAAAGGAATTTTAAGATTGACTCCTACGTGGGTTCCTCGCTCATTTTGTGTGCCAGGGCGTAGAATAAAATTACATCCAGACGATTATTACGTATTGGGCGGTGAACGTGGCGGCATTGACGAACGTTGGCTTTCGTCCACTACACCTGCCAAAAATGGTCCACTCACGGGTGAGCATGAGGGTTTGAGTTTTATCGTTTTTATGGATGGCGATAAGGAAGAACGAATCCTTTTGAAAGATGCTATTGATGAATTGAAAGGGGAAATTATTGGCGATAGACTTTGGAATAAATACCAAAGTTGGGCGATGTATTCTAAGTTTTTTGACAATATGGGTCCCCTCCCCCACCACATTCATCACAATGACGAACACGCCGCTAAAATCGGGCAATTGGGCAAACCCGAAGCCTATTATTTCCCGCCACAATTGAACAATCACGGGGGAGATTTCCCTTATACTTTCTTCGGAATTGCCCCAGGCACTACCAAAGAACAGATTAAGGAATGTTTGATGAATTTCACGAAGGGCGATAATAAATTGACCAATTATTCACAGGCTTTCCGCCTCGAACCTGGCACGGGTTGGGATGTTCCCCCAGGAATGTTGCACGCCCCAGGGAGTCTGTGTACCTATGAACCTCAGAAGGCATCGGACGTTTTTGCAATGTATCAATCCTTAGTAAATGAGGCAATTATTCCAGAAAACTTATTGTGGAATGGCACGCCACCCGACCGTATTGGCGATTATGACCAATTGATGGAGGTGATTGATTGGGATTTGAATGTTAATCCAAACATCTTAGAAACCCGTTTCATGGCTCCAAAACCCGTGAAAACATTAGCCGAAATGCAAGCCGAGGGATATGTAGAAAACTGGGTCTGTTATCGTTCAGAGGCATTTTCTGCCAAAGAATTGACCGTTGAACCTGGCAAAACTGTAATCATCAAAGACAATGCCGCCTACGGAATGATTATGATGCAAGGACACGGAACGATGGGCGTTTGGAATATTGAAACGCCAACTTCTATTCGTTACGGACAACTAACTAATGATGAATTTTTTATTACTGAAAAAGCCGCAATGGAAGGCGTAAAAATCACGAATCATTCATCCACCGACCCAATCGTAATGCTAAAACATTTTGGACCCAATAATCCAGATTTAATTTTGTAGCTATTGGCTGTCAGCTATCGGCTCTAAGAAATATCAAGTGTAATTTTTCTCAAAACATAAAAATAGCTGATTGCTGACAGCCAAAAGCCGATAGCTATCAGCCGAAAGCCAAATAAATATGGAAAATAATTATCCAAAGCTCCACAATGCTACGTGGCCCGGTATTGTTGGAAAAGGTCCTGATTCAGAACCGCCCATTTCGTTAGATACTATGCTCGAAATGACCGCTGCCGCCGAAGTAAATGGCGTAAAATTCGATGGCGTTGATTTGGGACTTTTTGACCCTCATTATGATTTAGATACTTCTGATGATGCTATTAAAAGATTAGCCGAAAAGGTTGCCAAACACAATTTGCAAATTGGCAGTTTGGTAGCACCCATCTGGGGCGGACCAGCGATGGGTTCAAAAGAAGAGCGTACTCAATTTATAGAAATGGTACGTAAATCGTGTCATATCGGAAAAAGATTGCGTGAAATGGGCATACGTCCACACGGAATTGTTAGAATTGACTCGGCAAGTAGCGTTGAAAATTGGGCAAAAGACCCCGTAAATAACACAAAATTAATTGCCGATACATTCAGAGAAGCCTGTGATGTGGCGGCAGATTATGGTGAAAGATTAGCCGCCGAAGGGGAAATTTGTTGGGGCGGAATGCACAGTTGGAAAACGATGCTTGAAACCCTCCACGCCGTGGACAGACCCAATATGGGCTTTCAAGCGGATATGGCGCATACTTTATTGTACTTAATGGGTTATAACAGCCCCCAGGACCGTATTCTACCCGAAAATTACGACTGGACCGATCGCGGACCTTTAACCGAAGGCTTAAAACAACTTACCGCCGCCCTGCGCCCCTGGACGAT
>JANPIG010001182.1:0-4832 GCA_031424875.1 Cytophagales bacterium | reverse complement strand
CAAAACCAAATCACTTCTGCCTTTTGAACTTGCCTCTTCACTTCGCATCATAATACCTGATGCCATCATTAACATTAATAACATGGAATGATAAAATGCTTCTTTTTCGATAAATAAATGATGAGGTATTTTTGAAAACGCAACTTTTATACAATTAATAAATGCCTCTAAATCATTTTCATATAAAGCATTTTTCATTGGATACACCAAATCATTTGTTAATCGTTCAGGTGCTACCGTTATATATTCAGCCAAAAGATATTTAGCAAATGAGTATTCAACTTCTTGATTTGGAAAACCCAATTTATACGTGGGAATGCCATCCGAATTTTTTTCTTTCTCTTTAATTGTCAAGTAACCAGTTTGAAACATTAATCCAATGTCATCATTCGACTGTGGGTCAAAGCTCGACATCGACCAAGAATCGCCCATTACATAGTTCTTGAATGTATCAAAAAGTCGTTGATTCTGACTAACCATTTTAATTAATAATGTCGGTGTGCCAGTATCAAACCAATAGTTCTGGAAGACATTTTTCTGAAAAACATTTAGCAAAGAATATGGGTTATAAAGCGTATTTTGCCCATTCCAACTATATCCATTATACCATCTTTTCAGTAGTTCTAATAGTTCTATTTTCTCCTTCGCTTCAATTTTAGCAAAATTTTCAATGTATTCTTTAAAATTAATTTCGAGTTCTTCTTGCGAAATTCCACATAGATTAGCGTATTCATGGTCTAACGAAATATCGTTGATATTATTAAGTCCAGAGAATAAACTCATTTTTCCAATCTTGGAAACCCCTGTTAATAATGTAAACTTAATGCAGGCATCGTACGATTTAATGTTAGTATAAAAGCTTCTAAGAATATCACGATTATAGTTAAATAATTCTACATCATCAATGAAATCAACCAATGCCTTATCGTATTCATCAATCAAAATAACGATACTATTCTCTCCGTATTTAAGATAAACCTTATCTAATAAGTCACCAAATGCAATTGAAGGAGAATACAAATTTGTTATAACTACTCCTAACCTATCAGCGTTTCTTGAAATCTCTTTTAATAAAGCGTCAATCAAATTCCCATCCTTACTTACCACTCTGCCAAAATCAATTCTTATAACTGGATATGGTTTCCAATCAATTTTATTTTCTATCCATAGACCTTTGAATAATGATTGGTTGCCTTCAAATATGTTATGTAAAGTGTCCAATAACAATGACTTGCCAAATCTACGTGGACGTGAAAAGAAAAAGTATTTTCCAGCATCTATCATCTTAAAAATATCCTCTGTTTTATCAACATAAAGATAATTTTGTTTTCTGATTTCTGAAAATGTCTGTATTCCAAGGGGTAATTTTTGCATAGTTAAGTAATGTTTTTCCTAAAATAAAGGCTTGTATTCTGCTTGTTTAACTTTTTTCTTAACCAAATTCAAACAGGCTAATATCCAAGCGGTTCTATTTTTTACTTTGGGATATACTCCGTTATTTAGTTCAATATCTAAGGTTACAAATCTTGTTAAGAGTTCACCATCCATTAAAATTTTACTCATCAAATGATTCGGCATATTGTAGTCACGAGCCAAAATTACAGAGGCAGCTTTCGATAAATAATCTGGGTCGGCTATTCTTTTCAAAGCATCCGATAATTCTTCTTTCTCTCGGTGGCTGACGGTAATTGCATCCAGAATTGTAAAAGTCAAATGCGAAACATTTCTCAATTTTTTACCTGTACTTTCGTATTCAAAATTAATGGCTTCAAAAGTGCTTTCCGCCATTTCTCTTCTTGCTGGTTCAATTACATACTTTTTGAAATCTTTGAAATTGGTATATTTATCCGCATCAACGCCCAATATTTTCCTAATCTCTTCAATGCTATATACAAACATATTACGATTTTGACCTATGTGCATTCGCAACAGTCTATACATTGGAGTGGTGTAAATTGACTTGAAACTTAGAACATTCTCAAATTTATACCTGGCATACTGTTTTTCCAGAAAAAATAAGTACGGTGAAATCTGTGGATTTGTATAAAATTCCAAAAATCCTTGGTCTGGATTGTACTCAATCTTAATAAATGGAAAAAGGTGCGTAAACTTCTCCTTTTTTGTTTCGATAGATATTTCTTCAATCGTAATGGGTTTGGCTCCCAACGTGGCGGAATGGGTCTTTAAATCAGCATATTTGATATGTTTGGAGATATATTTCAAGGGAATTTTAATTATTAACCCCGTTGTCGAAGAAATATCTCTCGATTTTTCAAAATCTATTTGATTAATAAAAAATTCAAAAATCTTTTGTTCAATTCTGCCATACTTTGCATGACTGACAACTAAGTTATTAGGTAAGTAATTGTTTGCCCTTCTTTCAATGAAAGTTTGCTCTTCAAAATTATATTCTTGTACTTGGGATAATTCTTGGTCATTTTCCATAAATCACGGTAGATTTCTAAGGATTTTGTATAGCTGGGCAATTAAATTTAAAGTTATTCACAATTGATGAAATTAGCAAGGTTTTAAGTGTCTAAAAACTCCCCTTAGAGTGTCTAAAAACTCCCCTTAGAGTGATTTTAAGTGTCTAAAAACTCCCCTTACAGTGTCTAAAAACTCCCCTTACAGCTTGTAACTATTTGATTATTAACACGTTACATGCCCCTAAATCAATCAAATAATATTGAGAAATATATAAATCAAGAAAAAAATTACTAAAAATAAACGTATTTAGGTCTTATTTTGCTAAAAACAACCTTATTTATCTACTCTGATGTTTTATATTTTTTAAAAGTATCTAAAAACTCCCTTAATAAGAAAAACATACCCGTTGATTTTAAAATTTAATGTTCCGAAGTGTCCAAAAACTCCCTTTATGAACTTTTTTTATACTTTTAGGAAGAAATAATCTTACTTTTTACAATATTTACCCTGTTTTTTTGCAAATAAATAGACGTTTTATGCAACTTTGTTATTAATGAATTTATATAATCAAAAGTGTCTAAAAACTCCCCTTAAAGCTATGATTCATAAATTTAGAATTAAATATATCCCCTTTTGTAATAATGTTATTACAAATATAGTAGATTTGTATGAATATTATTACAGATTATATGATTACACAAGAAAATGCTTTGAAGTTTTTAAGACATCGTCCTGCCATATCGGTATCGGCGGTAGAAAAACAGGCTACTATTCCTGCGGGAACCTTACAACAATCGCTTTCACAAGGGCGACAATTAGCAGAAAAACATTTAGTGGCACTTGATAAAGTCCTGAGAGATTATGGTTATTCAGATGAATTATATCAAAAAGCAAGGGTTGTTTCTGTAATAAATCACAAAGGTGGAGTCGGCAAAACGACAACGGTTTGTTCGCTGGGTGAAGCTCTTGCCAATAAGGGTTTTAAGGTTTTGATGATTGATTTAGACCCACAAGGCAATTTAAGTCAAATTTTAGGAATTGAACAGCCTGAGATTCAAGTAGCGGATGCGTTAATTGGGGATATTGAATTTCCCGTAATCTCATTGGATACTAATTTAGATATTTCACCCAGTGATATTGACTTAGGCAATGCCGAATATCAATTAATTCTAATGCCAGGAGGAGATTTACGCCTTAAAAATAGAATTGTTCCTTTGCTTAGTCGATACGATTATGTATTGATTGACTGTCCTCCATCTTTGGGTAAGTTAACAGTTTCCGCTCTTTATGCCTCAGATTCATGTTTAATTACGATGCAGCCAGAAATGGCAGCAATGAAAGGTGTCAACTCTTTATTGGAAAAGATTCACGACATCAAAAAGAACTTAAATCCAATGCTTACAATTGATGGATTGGTTTTCACGATGGTTAAAAAGAATAGCGTTCATGAAGGCATTAAAGAGGCTATCCGACAGAATTTACCACTTCGTATTTTCCATACAGAAATTAAACATTTAGTAGATTTTCAGAAAGCACAAGTAGCTGGAAATACTATTTCAAAATTTTCTAATTCCTCTGAAGCCGCTGGTCTATACAGTGCTTTTTGTGCTGAATATATTGATTATCTCCAATTTTTAAAATAAAATACAATGGCTAAAATGAATATTGGGGCTATGATTGCCAGTAAAACCAAAGAAACTTTCGCAAATAATTTATTAATTAATAATGAAAATGTTAAAAACAATATTATCATTATTGACGAATTGCGAGATTTAATTCCCGCTTTGGGAGTAGATGAATACACTCAGTTAGAGGCAAATATTCTTAAAAATGGCTGCCGTGATGCTCTTTCTATTTGGGAAACTACACGAGGAAATATTACTGATAATACCGAAAATTCGGCTGAACCAATTTATGTTTTAATTGATGGTCATAACCGTTTTGACATCTGCAAAAAGAACAATATTACTTTCAATATACAGCTTTTGACTTTTACAGATTTGCAGGATGTTAAAGATTATATGATTGATTTACAGCTTGGTAGAAGAAATCTTAGACCAGAGCAAGTGTCTTATTTTAGGGGTTTACGATTCCTTAATGAAAAATCTGAAAAGGGAAAATATGACCGAGAAAACCATAAGGTTCAAAATGAACCTTATGCTCCAAAAGAAAATATTGACACTGCCGAAAAGTTGGCAGAAGAGTATAATGTAGGTCGTTCGACCATCAAACGTGATGCCGAATATGCAAAAGGAATTTCTAAATTAGACAAAACTTTTAGGGATGAGATTTTAACTGGTAAACAAAAGGTTTCTAAAACTTTAATTCAAACAATTTCAAAAAATGATACTATTGAAAAACCAATTGAAAGTTTAGAAGAATTAAACTCCATTTTGGAAAATTCT
>JANPIG010001181.1:0-5701 GCA_031424875.1 Cytophagales bacterium | reverse complement strand
GGATCGCTCTACATCATTTATTGATATACCTCTTTTATTAACTGTTAAGCCTGTAAGTTTGATAACAATAGTGGCAGGCCCGCAATTCTCATTTTTATTAAAAGATAATAACACTTTTAATAATGGACCAGCTACTGTAGAGCAGCGAAAATTGTTTGAAACAGATAATATTCGTAGAAATCTATTATCATTCACGGGCGGTGCTGATGTTAACTTAAGCAATTTTGTGATTGGCTTAAGAGCAAATTATGACACTCAAAATAATAATGGTGATGGTACTACCTCAACCCCAAGATATAAAAATGCTTGGTATCAGGCTACGGTAGGTATCAGATTTTAAGCAACTGGGCAACAGCAAACCTGAAGTACGGGCAACAGCGTTTCTGAAAAATCTAATAAAAATGATTATGAAATCTAAAATGTCTGTATTTTCCATTATTTCATCAATGATGATGATGGTAATTTGTTTGTCAATAAATGAAAGTTATTCATCCTCAGGCCCTAAGAAACACGATTATTGCGTGATGAAAGATGGTAAAATGATGTGCGTAAAAGATGGTAAAATGATGCCTATGGAAATGGACATGACTCTTAAGAACGGTATGAAAGTTATGACAAATGGCGAATATATGGACGCTAAAGGGAATAAGATGATGCTGAAAGAAGGAGAGAAAATAGACATGAATGGAAGTATGATGGTTCATAGTAGGAAGCATAGTATGAGAAAGACGTCAATGAAGAAACATTCTAAAACAACTTCAAAGACTACGACAAATGAGTAAATGGTTTTTAACTATTCTGATTTACATTAACATTATAATCCTTTAAATAACAATGTTATGGAAAATGAAAAAAGCAATAATCTTATCGTTACTTTAAACTATTGTGCAACCGAATGTAATAAATGTGCAATAGCTTGTTTAGGAGAAGAGGACGTTACAATGATGGCAAATTGCATAAAATTAGATCTTGATTGTGCTGAAATTTGTAAAACAGTTGCATTATTTGCTTCAAGAAGCTCTATTCATGCCCCACATTTAATTAAGGAATGTATTGAAATTTGTAAAGCATGTGCTTCAGAATGTGAAAAACATTCTCATTCAGAACATTGTAAAAAATGCGCTGAAGTTTGTAGAATTTGTGTAGAAGAATGTTCCTCTATACGACTGGCAGCTTAAAAAAAGATTGCTTATATTTATGTGTTATATTGTTTGCTATTGTCAGCGGCAGGTCACTATAATTATCAATCTAAATAATTGATTCGCAGATTATTATCTGGCACATTATTATACGTTTTTGATTAAGAGTCAACAATGTATTTAATGTGTCAGTTTTTTTTTGCTTAAATAATTTATAATATGAAAAAAAATTCTCCTAAACTCAAATCCAATCAACCAGTACTTTTCGTATATCTTTTTGTATTGGTTCTCATTACTTGTTCTTGTGCTAAGAAATCAGCGTTTTTGGTTTCGTCTATTCAACCAGAATTGAAAGGGTACACTGAAGTAAAAAAAGATAAAAATAGTAATTATCGAGTTTTAATCGAATTAACTAAATTATCAGAATCAACTCGATTGTTACCTTCTAAACGTGTTTATATTGTATGGATGGTTTCTGATGGAGATGTCAAAAGAAATATTGGTCAGATAAAGCCTAATAGTAATTTAAATGCTTCATTTGAAACCGTTTCTTCCATTAAGCCCAAAAAAATATTTATCACAGCCGAAGATGATGCAAGTTTACAAATTCCTGGAAGAGCGATAATTTTAACTACTAACAAGTTTTGATAGTATTGTATGTATCTTAAAAAAATTATATTTTAAGGAGTAAGTTGTATTAGCAATTTTGTTTAATAATTTTTATAAATTATTAAACAAAATTTATTCCTTATTTTTTAGTCAGCAAATTGCGTGCTGACTTTTTTAATAGCTTTTGTAAAAAATATTATACCAAATCGCACTAAATATGCATATTTTACCTTTTTTGCAATTTTAAAATATGTGAATTATGTAAATATTTTCGTTAAATGTGTAACAATTTTGCTTAATAATTTGTGCAATTTTGTCCTGTAATCTTTACAACAAACTTATTAATAACCTTAGTGAAAAATTCATTAATTTTTTCAATAAACTTTAAATAATACAAAAATGAACAACATTCAAAATGGGTATTCAGACACAGTTAAATCTGTAGAACCCGTAAAATCCGTAAATAGAAGAAACTTCCTAAGGGGAGCAGGTTTGACTACAGTTGCAGGAGCATTAGTAATGGCAAGTTGTAAGAAAACAGATGACGCAATTACGCCAACAAACGCAGTAGATTTAGGAAAAAATGACATTGGAATTTTGAATTATGCTTATGCTTTAGAGCAATTAGAGGCCGCATTTTATACGCAAGTTGTAGCTACTCCATTTGCGGGTATGACTGACGCTGAGAAGTCGTTATTAACAGATATTAGAGATCATGAAATTATACACCGTGATTTTTTCAAAGCAGCCTTAGGTGCAAGTGCTATTCAAGGACTTGAAGTCGATTTTTCAAAAATTGATTTTAATAGCAGAGCGAGCGTATTGGGTACTGCAAAAGTATTTGAAGATACAGGAGTAAGTGCTTATAATGGTGCGGGGAAATTAATTAAAGATCCTAATTATTTGTTATTAGCTGGCAAAATTGTTTCTGTAGAAGCACGTCATGCTGCGGCAATCCGAGATTTATTGCAGCCTAACTCAGCCCTTTTTGCTGGTGATGATATAATTGATGGGAATGGTTTAGACAAGGCAATGAAACCATCGGAGATCTTAGCTGCGGTTCAACCTTTCGTAAAAACTTTACTCTCGGGAGCAAACTTGCCAACAGTATAAATAAATATAAATTATTAATTAAGTCTGTTACAAAGAAAGAATTTCTAAATGGCTTACGGCTTAATTGTAAATCTTTTTAACAAAAAAATATCATGAATATCTTAAATATAATATCAGAATTAGAGAAAGTAGATGGCGAAGTTCACGAAAGACTTGCCTACACTTCACGTCGCAGTATGTTTGGTACATTAGGTAAGACAGTGGCTGCATTTGCCGTACCTTCTTTATTGGCTGCCAGTATTAATAAAGCCTATGCTACAACTTCAGGAGCAATAGATGTTTTGAATTTTGCTTTGACTTTAGAATATCTTGAAAATGAATTTTATAAAGCAGGTAATGCTGCTTCAGGCTTAATTCCTGCCAAGGACAAGCCTTTGTTTGCTCAGATTGGTAAACACGAATCTCAACACGTTGCATTTTTATTAGCAGCTTTAGGTTCAAAAGCAGTGGCAAAACCTAACTTTGATTTTACAGCAAAGGGAGCATTTGCAGATGTTTTAACAAATTATAAAACTTTCGCCATAGTATCCCATGCGTTGGAGGATACAGGAGTACGTGCTTATAAAGGACAAGCGGGCAATCTGATGACTGCTGAAGATAAGCCATTGTTGGAATACGCTTTGCAAATCCATTCTGTAGAAGCTCGACATGCGGCAGTGGTAAGACGTTTATTGAATACAAACGGATTTGTACCAGGAATAAAAGCATGGATTACTGGAAATCAAGGTAGCCCAACTGCTGTATTTGCCGGAGATGAGAATTTGGTTCAAGGGGGAGTAAATTTAAAAGGCTTGGCTGGAAAATCTGATAATGCAATATCTGAAGCATTTGATGAGCCATTGACAAAAGAACAAGTTTTGGCTATTGCCTCAGGTTTTATAAAGTAGTAAACTATTTTAAAGGGATTTTAAATAGTTTAGTTTTAGTGGTGAGTAATTTCAAAACAGCTAACTCAATCGAGTTGGCTGTTTTGTGTTATACGAAAAAAAATATTCGGGTAAAAATTTACCCAAAAAGTTCAATAAATTCTCTGATAATTTACGGTTTTGCCACTTTTCGTTTCTTTTTAAATATGTGGGGAATGGTATAATTTTTTTTAATTTATTCACAAAAATAAACGGAATATGTTATAATTATTATGAAAAAAAATAGACCGAGAATCCAAAGACCTTCAGCCTCTGCAACTGAACAAGACTTTGAAAAGAAAGTAGATTCGATGGACAGTAAACAAGACTTTCCTGGTTACCCCAAATATGGAAAAGAAGAAGATATCTATTCAAAATTTAAAGAGGAAGAGGATATCGACCCCGAAAATATTGGTCAGTTAAAGGGGGAAAACGAGATGCCAGAAACCATGAATGAAAAGAGTTTTAATGAAGATTTAGTGGGAGATGACCTTGATATTCCTGGTTCTGAAATGGATGATGCTGATGAAGCAGTTGGACATGAAGATGAAGAAAATAATTATTATAGTATTGGAGGTGACAACCATAATTCTTTAGAAGAAAATCAAGGTGAATAACATAATTCTTTACTATGAATGCCATAATGAATTTATGCTTTCATTGGGATAATGATGCTACTTGAGTAATGCTTGTACGTATATAAGTTGTTTGAAAGAAATATGCAAGGCTTAAAGTCTTACCAATTGTAATTAATAATTACCTTACCTTATGAAAAGCCAAACAATTTCCCCCCAAATTGATAATCTGATTCCTTACGACGAATTACTAGAGATAAACAATGAGGCGAATGTAAATTTTTCTCTTGGGTATGGTATATCTTACTTCAAAAATAAGAAGAATAAGACTTTACCTGAAATTTTGTTTATTAGTCCATATCCACCAAGCGAAAGTGGGATAGCCAACTATTCGCAAGATTTGATTAATGCTATTAAAGATAAGTTTGGCAAATCTTTCTCTTTAAAATTATGTGCTTTACAGCGTAATGAAGCTGAATTTTTAGATTACCCTAATGAGGTAAAATATGTATTGAATCCAAATAAATTGGAGCAATATGATGTTTTGGCTCAGAGTATAAATGATGATACTCATTTAGATATTGTTTTTATTAATCACGATTTTGGTTTGTATGGAGGAAATTATGGAGATTATCTGCTTCAACTTTTAGCAGAAATTAACAAAACGGTGATTACCGCATTTCATACAGTTTTACCTAATCCTGATAAAGAGTTATTTACTGTAGTTCAATCTATTGCTACGCTTTCCAATGGTATCGTAGTGATGACGCAAAATTCTGCTAACATTTTAATTACTGAATATGATATTCCTGCAGACAAGATCAATGTTATTGCTCATGGCACTCATTTGATTCCCTCTTGTGGTTTACGAGATAAAGGTACTAAAAATTATTTAGGTAACAGGTTGATAATCACCACTTTTGGATTTTTGAGTTCAGAAAAAAACATCGAAACAGCTCTAAAGGCCATGCCAAATATTATAGCGGAGTTTCCCAATGTTTTATATTTAATTATTGGCAAAACTAATCCCGAAGTGGTCAATAAGGAAGGTGAAGAGTATCGTATTTTTCTACATGAAATGGTTATTTCTTTAAAACTTCAAGACCATGTAAAATTTATTAACAAATATGTTCCATTAGAGGAGTTATTGGAATACCTTAAGCGTACTGATGTTTATCTTTTCACTTCTAAGAACCCCAATCAAGCTGTTAGCGGAACTTTGGTATATGCCTTCGCTACGGGTTGCCCTGTGGTATCAACACCCATTCCGCATACTAATGAAATACTGAGAAATTCGGAATATATCTTTGATTTTGGTAATTCGGGTCAGTTGGCAAATGCTGTTAAAATTCTATTAAAA
>JANPIG010001180.1:0-3594 GCA_031424875.1 Cytophagales bacterium | reverse complement strand
ACGTTCTTTATCCCTTATATTTTTCGCATTCTCGGGTTCTTCTTGATGCCAAAAATACCAGAAGATTACCCACAATACCCCAATTATACCCAAGACAAAAAAGGAAGTTTGCCAACCATATTTTTGCTGAATTGGAATCACTAAAATTGGCGATAGTCCTGCCCCCAAGCGTGAGGCTGTCCAGATAATAGATTGAGCTTGTCCACGCTCGTAGGCGGGAAACCATTTTGAGAGAGCAATGGCAGTATTTGGATATGCCCCTGCCTCACCCATACCAAACAAAAACCGAATAATCAAAAGCATCCCAAAACCCGTAGCAAAGCCCGTAAACACGGTAAATACTGACCACCATAAAACCACTCTAATCAAAACTTTCTTTGAACCTAATCTATCGCCTAAAAGCCCCGTTGGAATTTCAAAAATGCCGTAGGAAAGCGTAAAAATGCCCAAAACCCATCCCCATTGTATATCTGAAAGCCCCAATTCATCGGTTATTCGCTTGCCAGCGGTTGAGATAGCAATACGGTCGAGGAAAGTAATGACCGATAAAACTGATAAAACTAACAGGACTTGATGTCGTTTTTTCATGAGAGAAGAAGTGGTTTGAATTTACAGTAAAGAAAGCCTAAAAACTGTGAAGTTTATGAATTTTTGCTATAATTGTGTAAATCCATGTGTTTTAAAACGAATATAGTTGCTTGAAGTAAAGTTGTAAATTTTAAAAGAATAATGATTTATAATTAGTAATACAATTGTCTGATTACCAATTATTTATAAATATATCACTCATTTTTACAATTAAAAGTAATCGCTGACAGTGGCTTTTCGTTACGTTAGCGGTTTTGCTACCAATATTAGATGGCACGATTATTTTACAATAACAAGAGCGTTACTTCAATCGTAAATTACAACATACTCTAAATCTAATTATTGATGAAAAGTGATTCAGAAAAATCAATAATTTTAAAGGAAAAAAAGCCTCTAATTTCAAAAACCATTGATAGTTTCTTCGTTGACCTTAACAACGTTTACCAGTTTGTTATCAAGTTTTTCAAAGAGGTGTTTTTCCCTCCTTTTGAATTTAAAGAAATAGTCAATCAGTGCTATCTGATTGGTTTCAAATCTTTACCTCTCATTTCATTGACAGGTTTTATTATCGGTATTGTTTTTACTAAGCAATCTCGCCCATCGTTAGCGGCTTTTGGAGCCAGCTCATGGTTGCCCTCTCTTGTTTCTATTGCTATTGTTCGTACTATGGCTCCCTTAGTTACAGGTTTGATTGCTGCGGGTAAAATCGGCTCAATCATCGGTGCTGAATTAGGTTCTATGAAAGTGACCGAACAAATTGATGCTATGGAAGTATCAGCTACCAATCCCTTCAAATTTTTGGTTGTTTCTCGCATTTTAGCCATTACGCTAATGATGCCAATCTTGGTTTTATATACAGGTTTGGTAGGAATGTTGGGAGCTTATCTAAATGTTCACCAAAACGAATTGACCAGCTTTACTGCTTTTTTCAGAAGTGCCTTTAAAAGCATTTCTTTTTTAGATTTGTATTCTTCGATATTCAAATCAATTATTTATGGATTTACAATTGGAGTAGCAGGATGTTATCAAGGTTATAACACAAGCAATGGTACTGAAGGCGTTGGTAAAGCAGCCAACTCAGCCGTTGTACTTTCGATGTTGATGATTTTTTTGGAAGAATTGGTAATTGTTCAGTTTATTAATGAGATAAGATGATCGATAAAAATGACTTAGTAATTTCAATAAAAGACCTTCGAAAATCTTTCGGAACACGCAATGTATTGAATGGTGTAAACCTTGAAATTCATAAAGGGGAAAATGTTGCGGTTTTAGGGCGTTCGGGAACGGGCAAATCAGTATTGATTAAAATTATTGCTGGATTATTAAAACCTGACATGGGAACGGTAGAGGTATTTGGGCGACAAATTGATAAAGTAGATGATAAGGAATTACAACAATTAAGACTAAAAATTGGCTTTTCTTTTCAAAATAGTGCTTTGTACGATAGCATGAGTGTGAGAGAAAATCTGGAATTTCCTTTGGTTAGAAATAGGCGAGAATTAAGCCGAAAAGAAGTGCAGAAATCAATTGAAGAAGTATTAGATAATGTAGGGTTGTCGCAAACTATTAACCAAATGCCTTCTGAACTTTCGGGAGGACAAAAAAAGCGGATTGGTATTGCCAGAACATTGATTCTGAAACCTGAAATTATGCTTTATGACGAACCTACTTCTGGACTCGACCCCATGACGAGTATTGATATCAACAATCTTATCAAAACTGTTCAGCAGCAGTATAATACCAGTGCCATTATCATCACACATGACCTTACTTGTGCCAAAACAACAGGTGATAAAGTGGCAATTTTAATAGAGGGTACATTTCTAAAACAAGGCACCTTCAAAGAAGTTTTTGACACACAAGACCCTAAGATAAGGGCTTTTTATGATTATAATTTTATAGAAACTCATGGAAAAAATGAAAACTAATCGCCCCGTTGTGGTAGGTATTTTTGTAGCTTTAGGCGTTGCCATTTTGGTGGCTATGGTGTTTACTTTAGGCGAGCAAAAAAAGACATTTGTGAAGACTTTTACTATCAATGCTGTTTTTAATGATGTAAGTGGTTTGCTTCCAGGAGCCAACGTATTGTTTTCGGGTGTGAAGGTGGGAACTATCAAAAAAATAAGTTTTTATGGAGATTCACAAGTATTAGTTACCATGAATATAGAAGGTGCTGTGGAGTCGCATATTCATAAAGATGCCAAAGCAAAAATAGGCTCAGATGGCTTGATTGGTAATAAATTGATAATTATATATGGAGGTACTCGCACCATGCCACAGGTAGAAAAGAACGATTTTATTAAGGTAGAAAACGGATTAAGTACGGAAGACATGATGGCAACTCTACAAGCAAATAATAAAAATCTTTTAGACATAACTAACACATTTAAAAGTATTGCCAAAAAAATTGATAGTGGAAAGGGACCAATTGCTACTATGTTGAATGATCCCAATATGTCAAGAAAATTAAATAGTAGTGTTGAAAATTTACAAACAACGCTTGCCAATTTCAATACCGTTTCGGCAAGTAGCAAAGACGTTTTAGCAAACCTTTCTGACTTCACAGGCAAATTGAATAAAAAAGGAAATTCGGTGAATGATTTAGTGGCAGATACTGCTATTTATCGGAATATCAGAAGTACAATTAATGAACTAAGAACGGCATCAAACTCTATTGAAAGATTCTCTTCAAGTTTGAAAAGTGTAGGTAATAAGATTAATCAAAAAAATAGTCCTTTAGGAGTGCTTCTGAACGATTCTTCAAGTGCTTCATCCTTAAAAGTTACTTTAAAAAACTTAGAATCAAGTAGCCAAAAACTCAATGAAGACCTCGAAGCAGTACAGCATAACTTTTTGTTAAGAGGATTTTTTAAGAAGAAAGCAAAGGAGAAAGAGAAGGAAGCAGCAGAACAGTAAAAAGTAGTAGGGACTTGCGCAGTCCATATCTCTTCCCGTAAATATGTAGCACGGCAATCTTGTGCCGGGAATCGGAGTCCAATTCATGGT
>JANPIG010001179.1:0-2014 GCA_031424875.1 Cytophagales bacterium | reverse complement strand
GTTTTGTTTTGAATGTTATACATGATTGAATATTTTTATTTTCTTTACATCTCTTAATACTAAGGCTTATCAAAACCATATCAGTAAAATTTATTTATTTTTAAAATTTTACTAAAAACTCAATTTACAGCATTTTAAAGGGCTTTTTTTCTGAGATAAATTTATCAGAAAAAAATTTTATTATTTGGTCAAACGCATCTTACTCTTTACGCTTTTTACTTTTCTTGCGAAGATTAGTAATCAACCACCCAGAATTATCGGTTTCACGAATAAAATCATTTAATTGCATTTCCCAACCGTGGGGCGTTTCTAAAAAAATAGTAGGTGGAAGCATAACTGTAATAACGATTTTCTTTTCTTTCAAAATAGTTTCTAAAATTTGCAAAGCATTTTGAGAACGAAGACTATCTGGAACAACTCTCAAAATAGAACCATCATCCATCATTGACCGCAACATTGGCAAAAAAGCAACTTCGTGAGCATTGGGTTCGAGAAAATGTCTTTTGATGGTATCTTTTGAAGCCACGATTTTTACTTTTTGAAGCATTGAAGGTAGTTTTACGCCCTCAACTTGCCAATAACTGGCGGATTCTGGACGATAATATTTTTTGAGAGAAAAGAATAAAGTGTCGGTTTTATCAAGCATTTGAACCAAACAAGGAGCAATGGCAGAAAGAATAGGTTTCTGACCAATAACAATAGAATCTTTCTGACAAACTTGCTCTAAAAACTCATCTACTAAAACCGTATATTTATTAATTTTTCCTTTCGTAAGCCTCACATCTTCTTCATTAAATAAGCCTCCCACATATTGTTCACGGGGATAAAGCTGACGAGTAGAATCTGTAAAAACCGAACCATCGGGCATTTTTTGATAATCAAAACGCTCAATAAATTGACTAATGTGCTTGATTTGCCAAACCATCCATGATTCTGGGGAGCGGGTTTTTAAGGTATAGGATGGCGTGCTTTGCCCAATGAGACTTAGAGGGAGAAGGAGGATTATTAATGTTTTTTTCATGTTCAGATTTAAAGCTGTTTCTGCTATACTTTTACAATTATTTTTGAAGGATCAATTTTAAATTTTCACATCCTTGTTCATTTCTTAAACCACAAGATTTTTGAAACCAATATTTTGCCTTTTGTATATTTTGTTTTTCAACTTTACCTTCAAAATAGAAATCTCCTAAATAATTAATTGCAGCTATTTCGTTTAATTTCGCAGATTCTTCAAGCCAATGTATGGCTTTTTGTTTATCCTTGAAAGTTGCCTTATCTTCAAGATATAAACATCCTAACCAAAACATTGCTGCTGAGTTTTTGGTATTAGCTGCTTTTTCAAACCAATGCTTTGCTTTATTCAAATCATTGACGTTCGAATTATGTTGATACATAAAACCCAATTCAATCATTGGAATAGAATTATCATTTTCGGCAGCTTTTTCAAACCAATATATCGCATTGTAATCATTCTGAAATGTTCCATTATCTTTATAGTACAAATATCCTAATCTTATTATTGCATCATTGCTACCTTCTTCGATTGCTTTTTCAAGCCAAAATTTAGCTAATTTGAAATTATAATCCTGTGATGTTATTTCGGAGTAATGACTGGCAAATTTTAACATCTCTTCAATGTTAGAGATATTTTTTATTGGCTCTTCCTTACCTTGGGATTCTTGTATCTGAGAATTTTCTTTTTCTCCCTTATTACCTGTTACAAACACAAAATCATCCGAAAGTTCATCGTACCTCGCTGGGCTTTGGCGTTTGTTTGAACGAGTTTCTACGCCCTTTTTTGTTCGGTCTAAAATTTGTCTTAATCCAAGATTTGGAATGTTGATGTATTTTAAAAATTCACTCGTAAACAATCCGTTTCTGTCGGTATTGCTGTCATCGGCAGTATCTCCTTCACGGGTAGCGTACACCGTCATACTTCCACTTGGGTTATTTGCAGGATGAACTAATCCTTTGGCAATAGTAACTTCTCGGGTAGAGGCATCACAGGGTTTTA
>JANPIG010001178.1:0-11961 GCA_031424875.1 Cytophagales bacterium | reverse complement strand
CATCCTTAGCAACCGTTTTTAATGCCCTTTATGCTGCAGGCGGACCTTCTGAAAATGGTTCTTTTCGTAATATAAAAGTAATTAGAGATAACAAAATAGTTAGAGTTTTAGATTTATACGATTTTCTTTTACGAGCCGATCAAAAAGATAATATTCGTTTACAAGACCAAGACATTATCAGAATAGCAGATTACGAAACTCGGGTAGAAGTGGAAGGGGAAGTGAAACGTCCCATGATTTTTGAAGTTGAAAAAACTGAAACCCTTAAAGATGTATTGCGTTTTGCAGGAGGCTTCACGGATAAGGCTTATACTTATACAATTAGTCTAAGAAGAAATACTGCACGTGAATTAAAATTAGTTAATATTTCACAAGATGAAGTAGGCGCTTTTATTCCACAAAGAGGGGATAAATATATAGTAGGCGAAATTTTAGACAGATTTGAAAATAGAGTTCAAGTGAAGGGGGCTGTTTTTAGGGAAGGCGAATTTGCATTAGAGTCGGGTTCAAGTACAGTAAAAGAGCTTATCAAAAAAGCTGAAGGACTTAGAGAAGACGCTTTTATGAATCGTGCCGTTATTAACCGCCAGAAGGGAGATAACGACCCCATAGTGATTTCGTTTGATTTAGGGAAATTAATGAAAGGGGAAATTGATGACATTACTTTAAAAAGAGAAGATGTAGTAGTGATAAGAAGTATTAAATCTTTGAGAGAGAAAAGAGTAGTATATATTGAAGGTGAAGTCAATAAAGGAGGGAAATTTGATTATGTAGAAGGCTTGACCATTGCTGATATGATTATATTAGCAAACGGTTTTAAGGATGGAGCGAGCAATTCAAAGATTGAATTAGCCAGAAGAGTTAAAGACGATACCACAGGATTAGCTACTGACCAAAATGTAAGAATTGAAAGTTTTAACATTGATAAAGAACTTAAAATCAGTATCTCGGATGCGAGAATGATACTCCAACCTTTTGATAAAATTACTGTTCGTAAATCGCCAAGATATGAAGATCAAAAATCGGTAATAATTGAAGGAGAAGTGAAATTTCCTGGTTCCTACACTATTAAAGACAAAACTCAAAGAATTACTGAACTAATTGCTTTGGCGGGAGGCTTGAGAGATGGTGCATATCCAAAAGGAGCAACTTTTAATAGAGATACCACTCAGATAGCAGTCGATTTAACTACTATCTTGAAAAATCCCTTAGCCCAAGAAAATCTTTTATTGTTACAAGGAGACCGTTTATTTATCCCAAGAGAATTGGAAACTGTAAAACTATCAGGCGAATTATTGAACCCAATATCAGTTGCTTTTCGTCCAAACCTTAGTGTAAAAGATTATATTGCTCAAGCGGGTGGATTTACGGATAAAGCGGCAAAACGAAGAGTTTTTGTAAGATATGCTAACGGATTTTCGGATAGAACTAAAACGTTTTTGTTTTTTACAACTTATCCGAAAGTGGAACAAGGCTCAGAAATTATTGTTCCTGCCGTGCTTGATGATGCCAGTACTAAAATGTCTACTGCCGAAAAGGTAGCAATTTTAGGAGCAATTTCTTCTATTGCCTTAATTACTATCAATATTTTAAATGCTCTTAAGCCATAATCATTAATCCATTGGAAAATACTCAAATACAACAACATACAGATTCTGAAATTACGATTGATATTTCTAAAATCTTCAAAGTAATCACAAAACATAAATGGCTGATATTGATTGTTACCATTTTGTTTTCGGGCATAGGTGTGTTTATTGCTATAAATACACCTAATGAATATGTATCGCAAGTACAAATTCTTCCTGAATTAGAGTCAAAAGATGCAGCAGGAGGATTGAGCAAATTCAAATCGTTGGCAGGTTTGGCAGGTGTAGATTTAAGTACTCTAAGTTCTTCAGAAGCTGTTCGCCCTGACCTTTACCCTAATATTCTTCAAAGTACGCCCTTTTTAATGGATGTGATGAAAATGAAAATTTATGCGGCAAAGTATAAGCAAAATTTAACTATGTCACGTTTCTTGGCAGAAAATGATAAGCGAGAATTATCAACAAGAATATTGGGAGAATCGGATGATAAAGATGACAAAGATATGCCTGTAATTAACCCCGCAATTGTACCCACAGAGACCATCAGACTTGATAAAAAACAGGATTCACAAATAAAAGATTTGCAAAAACGTATTGGAGCAACATTAGATAAAAAAACGGGTGTAATCAATATTTCCGTAAAAATGCAAGACCCTGTTGTGGCGGCAACTATAGTGAAATATGCTCAAGATTATTTAACTGAATATGTTGTAAAATACCGTACTGAAAAGACTAAAAAGGATATAACTTTCTTGCACGAACGCCTTTCAGAAGCTAAAAGACGTTATGATAATGCCCTTTACGCTTACTCAAGCTATCAAGATCGTAACAAAAGCCTGTTTTTGAATATTGCCAAAGATGAAGGTAAAAAACTACAATACGAAGTGGATTTATCGTATAATTTATACGCCGAACTTGCCAAACAATTAGAAGAAGCCAAAATTAAAGTGCAACGAGAGACCCCTATCTTTAAGGTATTGGAACCCGCCCAAATCCCCGTAAAAAAGAGTGAACCCAAGCGGTCAGTAATGGTGATTGGATTTGCATTTTTAGGATTAATTTTTAGTGTATTGTTTGTATTAGTTAAAAATTATAAGAATTTAGGGTTGATGGGTTAAAACATTTATTGACATTATAAAATGCAATGCTAACCATAATTTTAGGATATATCTTGATGGGATTAATTCCTATATTATGTTATTATAGACAATATAAAGCATTGTTAATCATAGGGCTACTCTCTGAATACACTGAGTGTTTTGCCATAATATTAGGTAGCTTTAAGCTCACCGCAGATGCGTATATAGGGTTTTTAGTTTTCGTTACGCACATAAAATTTTTCATTAAAGAAAAAACAGTTATTGGTAAATTTCTTTGGGCTGAATACTTTTGGGTAATTACAATTGGATTTTTATTTCTATTATCACCTTGGAAGGATTCGGCCGCTTCTCTTCGCACATGGACACAATCACAAACGGGTAGGACATTTGTAGGCGTAATTAGGATGATTGAGCCTATTTTTGTTTTCTACTTTTTCTATTACTTTTTTTTTCTACATAAAATTACTCTCCAATTTTTACTCAAAACAATCTGTTTTTTAGCCATTGGTTCAGTCATTATCGGAGTTGCTGATACCTTTTTCTTAGAAGGATTTATTAAATCTCAATTTCACTTTTTAGAAAGAGATGTTCTCTCAGATAGATTCACAGGACTGTTTGTAGAACCCCGCTATTTAGCTCGAATTTTAGGAATTACCATGCTAACATTGTTGTGTCTGAAAGATACCATTATTAATCGCAAAGTACAGATATTGTTTATCATAGCCATCTTGTGTTGCCTTGGAGGTATCTGTATGAGTATGTCATCAAGTGCCATTGCCAACACTTCTATTGCCTTCTTGATTTACCTTATTATTTTTAGAATTAAATTACAAAAGATTGCCCTGTATGTTATTTTCCTTGTTTTAGGGCTTTTTATTATACTTCAAAATGAGCGGTTTGTTACGCATACTACCAGCAGATTAGCCATCGTTACGGTTGAAGAAGAAGAAAGAGAAATAGCCAATGTTCCTTTATTCATCTCAAGTTTTGAAGCAAATGATGCTTGTGCATTAGCTTTTTTTTATACCAATCCCAAACACCTTCTCTGGGGAGTAGGACCAAACACTATCTGTATTCCTGCTAATGAATTTATGGCTCCTTACACGGAGAAAATGCTTGATTTTAGTTTGAATAATCCCCCCTATACTTTCTTAGTTTATTATTTTTCAAGAAGTGGTTTGTTTGGCGTACTTTGCTATTGTTTAACATTCATAACGTTAATTTATACCTTTTGGCGAACCAATAAAATTTATAGTAAATACCTCATGGTTTGCTTTAGCTTCTTTTTTATTTCGTGCAATAATTTCAATTTCATTTTTGCTGTGTTAGGAATTATGTCAGCAGCTTATGAACAAACTCAAAAAGGCTTAACAAGCCACCAATTAAAGCAATGGGTTTGAAAGTAAAGAAAATAGTTTTGAATATTTTGGGAGGGAGTTTCGCCAAAGGAATCAATATACTGATCGCCTTAATTTTAACGCCTCTTTTATTAAATTATTTAGGAGATATTCAGTTTGGGGTATTTTCAACTATCTATTCTTTTTACATTATCAATAATATTCTGGACTTGGGTTTGGGAATGTATCTTCAAAATAAAATACCTGAATTGACTTATTCAGAAGATAAATCATTGCTCCATCGGGCTATTTCAACCGTTTTTTTCGCTCTATTGGGTATGGCTTTTTGCTTCCTAATCGTTTTTGTAAATTTTGAAAAAAACATTGATTGGAGGTCGATATTTAAATCAGCAGATACTGTTGAAGCCATCAAATCAGTTCGTATGTTTGCTTATTGTTGGGTTTTGTATTTGCCCTTTTCGATGGTTCAAAAAATCAGGATTGGTTATCAAGAATCTTATAAAACTGATATTTGGATAACTGTTAGCAATATTTTAGGCTTATTAATATGCTTCGTTTTTGTGCAACTAAAATACGAACCTGAATATTTTATTTTAGCTATTTTTGGAAGTAACACTTTGGTAAATTTTATTCATTTTAGCAATTACTTCTACTCAAATTCAACCTTTTTGCCCACCTGGAAACTGCTTGATAAAGCGTTATTTAAACGATTTTTCAAAGAAAGCTTTATTTATTTCACCATTCAAACCTCTGCCCTTATTCTTATATCTTCAGACAGTATTTTGATTGCTCATTTTTTGGATGTTACGCACGTTACTACCTACACATTGCTTTATCGGATGTTTGGGCTGTGTATTCTTCCTATTTCCTTGGTGGTTTCGCCCATATTCTATTCTCTGAATGATGCTTTTGCTCGTAATGATATGGTTTGGATTAGGAAATCTTCGAGAAAAACGCTGCTCTTCCTAATCCCAATTTCTATCCTGATGGGCTTAATATTGATTTTTACTTCTAATACAGTCATTAGTTTTTGGATAAAAAGAGACATAATTTTCCCTTTTAATATACTTTTGTCTTTCGGGTGGTTGGTAGTGGTTTTTAATCTAAATATTTTCGTAGCAAACCTGAGTAATACCGTAAGATATTTCAAAACGACTTTCAAAATATATCCTTTTGCTTGTGTCATAACCTTAATTGCCAAAATAATTATGGTTCAATATTGGGGCATTAGTGGAATTGTTTTTGCTTACGGAATTTTTATACCACTATTATTTTTTGCCCCTTTTTTTAGAATTTTTCTCCGTGATAAAGTCCTGTAATTCTATGCGCAAACTACTTTTTCTGAGTTCTCAATTCACAGGATATTTCTATGAATGTCTCAAAGAATTAGTTACTCATCATGACTTTAATGTACAAGTAATTCGTTGGGAGTCGGCTACTAATGTTCCTTATCAATTCGCTGAATATCAAGGAATTAGTATTGATTTAAAGAATAACTTTACGTTCGAAGAACTTCTTGAAAATTGCCTAAATTTGCAGCCCGACTTGGTTTATTACCCAGGATGGATGGACAGAGATTATTTGAAAATTGTGGCTCATTTGCACCAAAAAGGCACTATTTCAATCATGGGATTCGATAATCAGTGGCATGGAACTATCAAACAGCGATTCGTTGCTTTGTTGGGTTATCAGATATTCAGAAAACTATTCAAGGCAGATTATGTATGGGTTGCGGGGGAGCAACAGGCGGAATATATCAAAAGAATTGGGTTTCCCGAAACCAAGATTTTATTTGGATTATACAGTGCAAATCAATCCATTTTATATGCTGAACATCAACAATTCAAGACTTCAAAAATAGAACATTATCCTAAAAAATTTTTATATGTTGGTAGGTTGGAAAGGGTAAAAAATGTAAGGATGTTGTATCAAGTTTTTAAAGGTATTGTAGAAGAAAATTTGCATAACGATTGGTCGCTTACGATGGTTGGGGGGGGCACGGAAGAAATTCATTTACAAATAAGTCAGCATATTGAAATTATTCACTTTGTGCAACCCCAAGAATTAATAAAACTCATGCCTCAATTCGGTTGTTTTATATTGCCGAGTTTGTATGAACCCTGGGGCGTTGTGGTGCACGAAGCTGTTTCGTGTGGATTGCCCTTGATTTTATCGTCTGTATCAGGTGCAGGAACGCTCTTTTTGGAAGAAGGCGATAATGGTTTTTCAATTGATGCCACTGATGAAAAAGACCTTAAAAACGCTCTTTTAAAAATCATTAATTCAAATAATGATACTTTAATGAAAATGTCTGAACATTCAGCTGAACTTTCCTTCCAAATTACACCTAAAAGCTGGGCAGTAACTTTAAGCAGCGTTTTACCCTCAATTGTATGAAAATAGCGGTAATATACATGGGGGTTTTCCCTGAAATAAAATGGGCAACTGGCGGAGGAAGAAGAGTGAAAGATTTGACAAAAGGACTTCAATTGGCAGGTAATGAAACCACTATGATAGTACCAATATGGAACAAGCCAGATGACCTTTCCGTAGAAAATAATGATATAAATGTAGTGTATTTTGGAAGATTTCGCAATGGGTCATTTTGGTCAAGAATTGCATTTTGGTTTCAAGCAATTCAGTACATAAAATCACAGAAAATTGATGCTGTTTTATTTTATAATACCTTGATTGATAGTGTTTTGCCTGCCTTTATTTTAAGAATGAATAAGTGTTTTGTGATAGCAGAATTTTGTGATTTAATGTCTTCTCAGATTTCAAATAATGGCTCACAATTATTGAAAAAATGGGTATATCAGTTACATGAATATCTTTTACCAAAATTGACAAATCTAAACATTGTAATCAGCGATTATTTGTATGAAAGAGTCAAACATTATGCACCACATACGTCCATCATAAAAATTCCAATTTTGGTAGATTTCGAGACATTTTCCCACGTAAGCCGTCAAAAAAACAATGATAATTTAATAAAGACAATAACATACATTGGCAGTTTTTTTCATCATGAAGGAGTTAGTTTTTTAGTGAAGGCATTTGCAAAAATACATAATAAATATTCTGATTATCAATTAGTTATCGCTGGAAAGCATCTTGATTTTCCTGATAATGAAGATATTGAATTACTGAGAAAGCATTTGGGCATACATTCAAATATTACCTTTAAAGGATGGATTACTACCACAGAAGTGAAGCAACTATTGATGGATTCGGGTATTGTGGTTGTTCCGCAAACAAATAATGTATTTTCTCAAGCAGGTTTGCCCACCAAATTAGCCGAATATGCAGCTATGGGAAAGGCAATTGTAATGACAGATGTGGGCGATGTAAACAAATATTTTACGGATAAAGAAAGTGCTTTGTTTTGTAAGCCCGAAAATATTGAGTCTCTACATGATGCCATTATTGAATTGATTGAAAATGAGAATTTATGTAGGAAATTGGAGCAAAATAGTTATCAAATAGCTCGTAAATTTTTTGATATTCAATTGAATGGTAGCATTATTACAGATAAAATAATAGCTATCAAAAATAACCACTAACAAAAATTAAGCTGAAAATGCTATTAGTTGATGCCACATATATACATAACGGGGGTGGGCGGATTTTGCTTAACTATCTGATTATGAAATTATTGCAAAATAAAAAAGATACTTTTTTTCTATTAGATAGCCGTTGCGAACCTGATTTTGATTTTATTCCTTCTAATAATAGACTATATCTGAAAACCAATTTATGGAGTCGCTATCAATTTTATTCAAGTCACAAAAACCATTTCTCCAAAGTAATCTGCTTAGGTAATTTGCCCCCTCCTGTTAGGCTAAAAGCACAAGTTTATACTTATTTTCAAAATCTAACATACCTTGATTATTCCAATTATTATGGAATTACTAAATCTATACTTTCATTAAAAAGTTGGTATCTCAATTTTTATTTAATGAACACTGATTACGTAATTGTACAAACGGATTACGTAAAAGATTCTTTCTGTAAAAAATATCAATTATCTGAAATTCAGTGCTTTACAATGCCATTTTTTCAAAATTTTGTAGAAAAAAACCATTCAGATATTAGAAGAAAAGAACATTTTTTGTTTGTGAGTGATGGTAATACACACAAAAATCACAAAAATCTATTAAAGGCTTGGGAAATTGTCAATCAACAAAAACCTGATTTAGAACTACATTTGACAGTTTCACAGATTTATCCTAATCTCTTGAAACTTATAGAAAAATATCAATTAAAAGGAATAAATATTATCAATCACGGCAGAGTTTCACAGAATGCTTTAAATGAATTGTATCATAAAAGTGAATACATTGTTTACCCCTCTTTTACGGAAAGTTTTGGTTTGGGATTAATTGAAGGTGTCTTGGCGGGTTGCAAGCCCATCGTGTCCAATCGCCCCTATGCTTTTGCAGTAGTTGAGCCATTTAAAGTTTTTAATCCGCTTGATTTTGAGGATATCGCTAATAGCATTTTACAAGCATATAATAACACACAACATTTTGAAAATCAACATATTAAGGTTAATAATGAAATAGAAAAACTGATTGAACTTCTCTCTTAAAAATTCGGAATTATGTGCGGAATAATAGGCATCATTCACCCACAAGCTCAACATTATATTGCTGAGGCAAGCCGTCTTATGGCTCATCGTGGACCTGATGATGAAGGAATTTTTACGCATAAAACACTTTCACTAGCTCATCGAAGACTCTCGATTATAGACCTTTCTGAGAATGGACATCAACCCATGCTATCAGAAAATGGCAGGTATGTTTTAATTTTTAACGGTGAAATTTATAATCATCAACAACTCAGAGAATCCCTCAAACCCAAATATTCCTTCAAATCTTCTACTGATACTGAAACCTTGTTGTACGGTTTGATTGAATTTGGAAAAGAATTTATCAATCAATTGAATGGTATCTTTGCATTTGCTTTTTTTGATACGGCAACAGAAAACTTGTTGATTGTACGAGATCAATTTGGGGTGAAACCATTGTATTATTATAATGATCATCAAACCTTTGCATTTGGTTCTGAGATAAAGTCGTTTTTAGCATTACCAGATTTTGATAGACAAATAGACACAGAAGCCTTGGTAAATTATGTAACTTTATTATGGTCGGCGGGAGAGAAAACCCCTTTCAAAAATGTCAAGAAACTTTCAGCGGGGCATTACTTAAATTTAAATTTGAAATCGCTCCATGATTGTGAAATTCACCCATATTATCGAATCCCTTTCAAAGGTGAATACTCGGAGAAAACTGAAATTCAATTAATTGAGGAACTCGAAAAGCGTTTGCTCAAAGCCGTAGAGCGGCAATTGATGGCGGATGTTCCACTTGGTTTTTTTCTTTCGGGCGGACTGGATTCGAGTGCTATTGTGGCAATGGCTCGAAAATTATATCCAGATAAACCTCTGAAATGCTATACCATCAAAACCAGCCATACCGACCAGCAAATAGAGGGTTTTGCGGATGATTTGAAATATGCTCGCTTAGTAGCTAAACACCTAAAGCTGGACTTAGTAGAAGTGGAAACGGAGGTAAATATCCAGCAAGATTTCGACAATATGATTTATCATTTGGACGAACCGCAAGCGGATTTTGCTCCCATTAATGTATTGAATATCTGCAACTTAGCTCGAAAAAATGGATGTAAAGTATTATTGGGAGGGGTGGCAGGAGATGAATTGTTTTCGGGTTACAGACGACATCAAGCCTTGACCTACAATCAGTATTTAGACTTTATCCCTTCTTTTCTTGGAAAAATTATTCCCTCTTTTTTACACAAAATAAATACTAATTTTGCAGTAGGAAGGCGAATAAAAAAGATATTGAATGGCTCAACGCTTGATAAAACTCAACGATTATATCAATATTACGAATGGCTTTCATTAGATACCGTCAAAGGTTTATTTAAGGATAGAAAAAGTATTGATACATATTCGCCACAGACTTTTTTTGACTCATTATTACGAGAAATTCCGCAGGAAAAAAATGATTTAAATAAACTTTTATTTTGGGATTTAAAGACTTTTCTACCCGACCATAATCTCAATTATACCGATAAAATGAGTATGGCTACGGGCGTAGAAGTACGAGTGCCTTTTTTGGACATTGAACTTTTGGATTTTAGTTGTCAGATTCCGCCCAAACTCAAAATGAAAGGCATAACTACCAAATATCTCTTGAAAAAAATGATGGGAAAATATCTCCCCCATGAGGTAGTTTATCGTTCAAAAACTGGTTTTGGTGTACCACTTCGCCAATGGATAAAAAAGGATTTAGACACGATGATTCAGCAATATTTATCCAAAGATTTGATTGAAAAGAGAGGTATTTTTGAAGTAAAATCCATAGAGAAATTAATCAAGGATAATAAAAATGGAAAGATAGATGCTTCATACTCAATACTTTGTCTAATGGCGATAGAATCATGGTATCAACAATTTGTGGATAATTAGATTTGGTATTACTAATCATTTAATGCTCGAATGTCGAAAAACGAGCATCAAAAAACGACTTAAATGAACTTAAAAAGTCAAGTAAAAGATTTCTGGAATGAGGCTTCGTGCGGGGAGGAATTACTGCTCCCTTCCAAAGACGAAGAAGGCTTTAATCAGCAAAGATTGAAACGATATCAACTCGAACCTGAGATTTTATCTTTCGCAGATTTTGAAAAATATAACCAAAAAAAAGTGCTTGAAATTGGAGTTGGATTGGGCTGCGAACACCAAATGTTTGCTGAAAATGGCGCAGATTTACATGGAATAGACCTAACCGAAAGAGCCATTGAAAATACGCAGAAAAGGTTTGATATTTTTGGCTTAAAATCTAACTTAAAAGTAGGCGATGCCGAGAATTTAGCTTTTGGAAATGACACTTTCGATTTAGTATTTTCGTGGGGAGTTATGCACCATTCGCCCAATACGCAACAATGTTTTGATGAGACTTTTAGGGTGTTAAGAAGTGGGGGAGAGGCAAAAATTATGGTTTATCATCGCAATAGTATAACGGGCTATATGTTGTGGATTCGCTATGGACTGATGAAATTAAAGCCTTTTATTTCCTTAGATGAAATTTACGAAAATCATCTGGAAAGCCTTGGTACTAAAGCTTTTACCGTTGTTAAGGCTCATGAAATGTTATACAAATTTTCAGAAATTAACATCGCTACACACCTCACTCACAGCGATTTATTAACTTCGGGTGCAGGGCAACGGCATCAAGGAATTATTTTGACGATTGCCAAAAAACTGATGCCCCGTTTTCTGATTAAAACTTTCTTTCCATCACACGGATTATTCATGTTAATCCATGCTCAAAAATAAAATGATAAAAATTCTAAACATAGTTGGGGCAAGACCAAATTTTATGAAAGTTGCCCCTTTGCACCGTGCTTTTCAGCTATATTCTGAAATTGATTCCAAGATTGTGCATACGGGGCAGCATTTTGATGCGAAAATGAGCGATGTCTTTTTTGAACAATTGCAAATGCCTAAACCACACTATTTTTTGGGTGTGGGCGGTGGTTCACATACGGAAGTTACGGCAAAAACGATGCTCGAATTTGAGAAGGTCGTTTTGGCTGAACAGCCTGATTTAGTGTTAGTTGTGGGGGATGTCAATGCCACACTTGCCTGTGCGCTGGTGGCAATAAAACTGCATATTCCTGTGGCTCACGTGGAGGCAGGTTTGCGTAGTGGCGACCGCTCAATGCCTGAAGAGTTGAACCGAATTTTGACGGATTCAGTAGCAGATTTCCTTTTTATCACGGAACAGTCGGGTGTGGATAATCTCAAAAGAGAAGGCGTACCTGATGAAAAAGTATTTTTTGTGGGTAATGTAATGATTGATTCATTAGTATATTACCTCGAAAAAG
>JANPIG010001177.1:0-2187 GCA_031424875.1 Cytophagales bacterium | reverse complement strand
TATCAACCGTCCCCAAAAGTCTTCCACAGGCATACAGTTGTGTTACATTAGACATATACATTTTCCAACCCAATGATTCTAACTCTCCCGCAGTACCCGTGGGGGCTTGGTCAGTAAAAGTTACAGGTCTTGCCAAGGGTTCACCATTCACACTGACCTGCACTATATTCACTGAGCCCCCCGTTGTACCTAAGGTGCCAGATTGTTTTTGGGCTCGGTAGCATAACCAAACTTTATATTTTCCTTTTACAATCAAAGGCGTTTTCATTTCAATCCAGTTACTTCGGGCAGCATTTCCAATACCTAATGGAATCTGTAAACAATCATTGAAATAGGTTGTAGCCGTTACTCCGCCTGTACCATATACATAAGTTATTTGGTTTATTTGCCAAGTCCAATCTTTGATAGCACCAATATCAAAATTGTAGTTTTGTTTACGGAAATAAGCGGGCAGTTTACGAATTTCTGGAAAATCTGAAACCTTCCAGTGAATGGGGGTAGGCTTACGGAATTTAACAATGAAGTGTGTACTGGCAGCATGAAGCACCCCATTGGTTGCCGAGTTATCACTTAGGCTTCTGTCCAACTCAATGCCTTGTTCATGAACACCATTAAAATCAACGTCATTAAGTAAAACGGTTTGTCCATCCAATTTTGAAGTAACTACCTCTAAGGGGATTTTGGTAACGTGTGATGCCGCTGAAATAATGTCAGCTAAATATTTAATACCTGGCAAAATGTGATACGCAACATAGAGATTCAAACTATCCGATTTGGAACGGGGATTTCCTGTATTAGAATAACGTTTTTTCAAGGCATCATAAGTAGCAAAACCAGCTTTGTTCAATACACTGTTTGACTCTACAATTACAGAAGACCAACGTTTGCTTAAATCTACATCTACTACTTTCAAGGAGTCGTAATATCCTGTTTCTTTGAGTGCCTGTGTAAAAATAGAATAGTTAGAATTTGATTCTATTAAAGCGGAAATTGATGATTTGGCAGGTTGAAGCGTTTTGTCGATAATGTGTAAAATCCCGTTTCCAGTGCTAATATTTGACTCCACAATAGAAGCCTGACGATTGACACTAAAACTGGATATGCCATCAATAAAAGATATTCCCCCAATCAGATATTGTCCATACATCGTAATCAAGGGCAATTTGCCATCTTTGAAAGATTTGGTAGTGAGGGTATCACGGATGATGTGAATTTTGGCAATATCTTTTGCCTCATCGGCAGTCAATTGATCGGCAGATGATTTATTAATGCCTTTCAAATATGCTTGGACACCCGCATTGGTGGGTACAAACATCGTATATGCCCCATAAGCATCTAAAAAACTGGCATAACCTGCTTTGTCGAGAATGGTAGCAAAATCAGAGTATTTGTCGGGATATTTTCTTAAATAGCTGTACATATTCACATCAGTAGTGGTAGTTTCTACGATTGAAATATCAGCACAGCTTAATAAGTAAAGACTTCCGCAAATACTTATTAAAAAGACGAGTATTGATTTTATTATCTTCTTCATTTCATTATGTTGAATTTAAAGGGCTTTACACCTTTCATTTTTAGTCTATTGCTTATCACTCAAGATTTATCATTTATTTATAAAATGGATTCTGAATTAAATTTACATCGGTCTGTAATTCATACTGATAAATGGGCAGATAATGACTGTTAAAATCTTTGTATTTAGCAATGGCAGACTGTTGTCGGTCTGATGGTGCGGCTCTTGAAATCATCTCAAGCATTATATCCAATCTTTTGTATTTGTTTCGTTTAGCATGACGCAACACATCGTACCAGCGTTTTCCTTCAAAAGCAAATTCTCTGGCACGCTCACTAAGGATAAAATCGGCAACTGCTTCTGTATCATTAGGGTCTGGGTTTGTATTGGTCAATTCTAATGCGGAGGCTCGGGTTCTGATAGTTCTTACAATACTCAATGCTTCCGCACCTCTTTTCAATAAGGCTAATGCTTCTGCTTTCATCAATAAAATATCGGCATAACGATACACCATCCAATGGGCGTTATAATCTTCGATGGCACGTGTCTGGGTGGCATTAATTCCTGAATATTTCCAAATCATTCCATCCGTTGCTCTAACGGCTGTTTCGGGTCCACGCAAATCTTTTTTGGTATCGTCTGTAAAGTCTTGGGTATAAACAAAATCCATGACA
>JANPIG010001176.1:0-3324 GCA_031424875.1 Cytophagales bacterium | reverse complement strand
AGATATTATGAATTTATCTGTCTTTTCTAATAACCAATAACTAACCTCTACCAACCATCATCTGATTTCGGTTTTACGTTGGCTGTTGATTTTTTAGGAGCGGCTTTTGTTGGAGCGGAAGTAGTTGCTACGGAGGCACTTCCCATTCCCATTCCTTTTATATGCGAATCCAATTCGGTACGACTAAATACACGACTTACAATTTTCCACTCATTGCCAAACTTCAACATACTCAATAAATCTACGTATTTAAAGTCCCCAAAAGCTAATTCGACGGTTGCCAAAGCGGATACGCCAATATACGAGTAAGCAATTAATTTCGTTGAACCTCCTTTGGCAGAAATTCCTCCTGCGGGTGTGCCAGCAATAAATTTGGCTACTGGCAAATCTTGCATACTTCCAGCGGCATTCACAGTTCTTAACATTGCAGCAGGATGAAAAGCCATATTCAATTTGGCTGCATCCCCTTTTGAAATCCCATCAAGGTAATTATTCACGCACATTTTCACGGCTTCATCCTCAGACTGCGCTTGCACAGACACGATGCTTACCGAAATAAAAAACAAAAAGAGAAAAAATTTTGAGATATTCATAATGGATAATTTTAAGGTTTTATCACCTAAATTTAGCTGAAATTTGTGAAATAACGAATCTTTGAGTAATTTATTATTTTATGAACGATGCACCTTCTTGCGAATCCGACTCAAACTCTCTGGATGAATTCCCAAATAGGTGGCTAAGTCCTTAACGGCAATTAATTTCTCAATTTTTGGTTGTTTCTGCAAAAATTTAAGGTAACGTTCTTCGGCAGTAGTGCTGATTAATGATATTTCTCGCAAAGCCTTTTGAGTATAAAGGATTTCCATGGTTTGGCGTGAAAATCTTTCGCTATTCTTAGAAATATCATTAAATTTATCAACGTTCTCCTTGCTAATTCTCATCACTTTTGCATCTGCAAGTGCTTGAATATTAATTATGGAGGGCTTTTTTGCTCCAAAAGAAATAAAAGAACTCATAAGCGTGTCAGGAAAAACAAATTCAGTACATATTTCTTTACCATCTTTCACTAAATAATGTCTAAAAGCTCCTTCAATTACATAATACATATAGTTTTCTACTTCTCCTGCTTTTAGTAAAAACTCCTTTTTCTTCACATCAACAAAATCTACCGTTTGTTCATAAAATTCAAATTCCTCCGGCAGAAAGTCAATATATTTTTTACAGTATGTTTTAAATTGATTTATATAATTTTCCATCAAATGCTTATTTAAAAAATGGTATGGTTAATTTTGTAAAAGTGCAGATTTACTAACAAATATCAGTAAAATTCATCAATACTTTGAAACAAATACTCGAAACTTACAAAAAAGATATTAAAGAGACTTATACACTTGCTTTGCCTATTATCGCAGGACAGTTAGGAATTATGCTCATGGGCTTTGCTGACACCGTACAAGTGGGCAGAATGGATAAAGGTTCAGTGCAAGCACTTGCCGCCGCCGCCGATGCCAACGGAATTGTTTTTATCGTTGCTATCATTGGTTATATATGTTTACAAATAGCTTCGCCAATGGTTTCACAGGCAAAAACTGAAAGTAATTTTTCAGAATGCAACCGCTTATTGAGGGCAAATATTGTGGTGGCTATTTTTATGAGCATTATTTGTAGTATTTTTATCGTTCTGATTGGCTTGAATATCGAGGTTTTACAACAACCCATAGAAATCAAAACACTTACGCAAGAATACCTTTGGATAATTACCGTTTCCTTGATTCCTTCCTTTATTTTTTCATCCATCAAAAGTTTTACTGACGGACTTTCTCATACTAAAGTAGCGATGAACATTACTTGGTCGGCACTTTTGATGAACGTTATTTTGAATTATTGTTTCATCAACGGCATCTGGTTTTTTCCTGAGTGGGGATTGAACGGGGCTGGTGTAGCTACCTTGATTTCAAGAGTATATATGGCTGTAGCAATTTGGTACTACACCTTCGGAACGAATACTTTTAAGCAATATACTGTCTTGCATGATGCCAAAACCGACTTGAATGATTTAGTAAAAAAGATATTAAAAGTGGGCATTCCAAGCGGATTTCAAGGTTTTTCAGAAATTGCCGCTTTCTATGGAGCCGTTGTGATGATGGGCTGGATTAGTATTCAACACAAAGCCGCCCATCAAGTTGCCATCGGCTACGTTGCCCTTACCTATATGGCAGCAACGGGGATTGCAGCAGCGGGAGGCATACGAGTTGGGGCAGGGATGGGAGAAAGAAGCAAAACTGCTATTTTGAGGGCTGGGACTACCGCTTTGGGGATGGGAATTGCCTTTATGAGCATCTGTGCCGTATTTTTACTGATTTTTAATAATGAATTAGGCAGTTACGTCAAAGACCAACAAGTGGTTATGTTAGCAGCTGAATTGATTATTTGGGGAGGTTTTTTCCAATTATTTGATGGTATCCAATGTGTTAGTTTAGGAATTTTACGGGGAATGCAGGACGTGAATGTGCCAACTATTATTACCTTTTTTGCCTACTGGGGAGTTGGTTTGCCCATGAGTTATATATTGGGTTTTCACTATCACCTTCAACACGTGGGCATTTGGATTGGGCTAACACTAGCTCTATTCGCCTCGGCAGTTTTATTGAGTTGGCGGTTTTATAATAAAGCACGAAGATTGACGTGAGTAGAAAGGGACGAAAGGAGACAGGAGGAAAGGAGATAGAACGAAGGGAGACAGGAAGAAAGGAGGAAGGAGACAGGTGTTTAAACGATTAATTCCTTGCCTACTGTCTCCTTTTTCCCTGTCTCCCTTTCTCCTTTTCTTCCTGTCTCCTTCCTTATACATTAAACCAATAAGTTATCTTGGCAAACAAGGCTCTGTTTTTTACTAAACCGTTGATAGTGTTATAGTTATCAGTATAAACTAAAAAGAAATCTGACACAGGGGCAAACCGCCATTGCAAGCGTGAATTGATATTCATGTTATCAAATTGACTGTTATACTGCACAAATGTTGTCCAAAAAACACTCTTCGTAAACGTTAAATCCACCTTTGGACCAATCAAGAAAATATTATTTTTTGCGGTGGGCGAGGTGATGTGATTATAATTAAAATTGAGCGTAACGGCTCCATAAGGCTGATAGCGATATGATAGCGATCCCGAAAACCCTGCAATCGTACCATTATAATATTCTCCAATATTTGCCATAATTTGGCTTGATATCTTCCTGCGTTGGTCTGAAACATAGTCTAACCTGATATTATTGTAGGTATAATCAGTACCTAAAAGAAGATTTAACTCATTTTTATTATTGCGC
>JANPIG010001175.1:0-4899 GCA_031424875.1 Cytophagales bacterium | reverse complement strand
CTGATAGGCAAGGCTTTTTAATGTATTTTTTGCAGTATGATAGTAAAACGACGAACGTATAAGTAAAGTTTTATGTTTGAAAAATAGTGATATAATTTTTCAATAAATATGAAACAACAAACCATATATGAAGTAGCTGTTATTCCGATAGGTACTTTGAATACTATTAGAAATAAAGAAATAGAGTATAGTTATTTTTCAAATCTTAGCAAATGCCTTGACCACCTCTCGACGGCTTTGGCTATTAATGGTTGGGAGACTAGGATAAATTATACTGCCGTATATCGTAGTTTAAAAGAAAAAGGCAAATTCGTTTCTGAATTTAGTTTAGCAGGGAATAAAATTTTTAAAATCGTACTTACACCACGTATTATAAATCCCGCTCGTACAATGTTAGGAATTGAAGAAAAACCAAAATAATTTATTTATAGACAATATATTGTTTAATAGATAGAAAAGCAGTTTATAGTCTTATTTTCCAACGAAGTGAAGTCTTTCGATAAGAGTATATTCTAAAACCTTATCCATTTAATAAAGGTATGTTATGATAATTTCACTTTGCATAAAAGAGGCTAAATAGCATTAAATTATTTTTGTAATCCTCCGTTTAATAAAAATTTGTATTTTTTTAGCTATTTTTTTTTAATTTCGTATAGTTTTAATCGCAGATTAAGGCTTATAGAGAAAAATTCGCCATCTTTACTCTGTATTGCTTTATCAATTCACTATTAAATTACCTTGAAATCCTTACTGAAGTTTAAAAAATGGATATGGTTCGCAGTGATAGCGTTTGTGTCACTGTCTATTGTTGTTTTTGCCAAAAATGTCCATCGTCTTCAGAAATGCAAAAAAATCAACATTGTAATAGAAGGAAACAATGAGAATCGCTTGATAACGCCACAAGAGATTTATGCACTAATCGCTCCAAATGTAGTTGAAAGTCCAGAGGGGAAACCTTTTGACAGAATTAATTTTAAGAAAATCGAAGATAGAGTAAAAGCCAACCGCTTGGTAAAAACGTGTCAAGCCCACCGTGATTTAAGCGGAGAATTAACGTTAGATATCGAAGAGCACGTTCCTATTGCCAGAGTAGTAAGCAACAATAGACAAGATGATTACGTTACTGAAAAGGGCGATTTTATTGGGATTTCACCTCATTACACTGTTAGAACATTGTTATTATCGGGTAATTATTTTGAATTAATGCCAAATTTGAAAGGCATAAAAAGTAAACCAATTCTCGACCTTGTGAAGAGTATTAATGAAGATACCTTTTGGAAGGCACAAATTTCACAATTAGTTATAGAAAAAGATGGGGGAATCACTTTAATTCCTGAAATTGGCAATCATCAAATCGAATTTGGAATGGGTATTGAAATTGAGGCTAAATTCAAGAAATTGAAGATATTGTATAAAGAAATCTTGCCCGTAACAGGTTGGGATAAATATAAAAAGATTAGCGTAAAATATAAAAATCAGATTGTCTGTGAGTAAACAGGGTTTAGGTTTTAGGGGTTGGGCATTAGGGGGTTCTCTAATCTATAAATTCTAAATTCTAACACTTAAATTAAACTACTTTCCCATGAGTGAAATAATTGTTGGACTTGATATCGGTAGCAAACAAGTAAATGTTGTTGCTGGCAGACTTGACCATTTGGGCAAGCTGGAAATTCTTGGTTTGGGAAAAGCCGATACTACGGGGCAGGTATCGAAAGGTGTTGTTTTAAATGTAAACAAGACTATCGAAGCTGTTCAATCCGCTATTGAACAAGTTGAAAATCAGGCAAATATACATATTAGAGGCGTTTTTGCGAGTGTTGCTGGACCCAATATCCACTGCATAAAACATAAATCAACGATCACTCGTCAGACCTCTGGAGAAGAAGTAACGGTGACTGACGTTGATCAAGTGGCAAATGATGCTAAGCGAACATTTATTTCCAGAGGCAACGCCATTGTTCACACATTTCCGCAAGAATATTTTGTTGATTCTATTGGTAATATTTATGACCCTGTGGGAATTAGTGGTTTGAAATTGCAAGGCGATTTTTTGATGATAACTTCACCGCAAGGAGAGTTTGATAAGACAAAACGCTGTATAGAAAGTGCAAAAGACAAAATGGAAATTGAGGGGGGATTAGTTTTTTCTCCTTTGGCAGCTTCTTTAGCAGTTTTGACTCCTCAAGAGAAAAAAAGCGGGGTTTGTTTAGTAGATATTGGTAGTGGTATGACTGAAATTGTCATTTTTCACAAAGGAATCGTGCGTCATATCGCTGTGTTGCCTTTTGCTGGTGATGCTATCACAGCAGATATCGAACAAGGTTGTGGTATTTCAACGGAGTATGCGGAACTATTAAAAGTAAAATTTGGATGTGCTGTGGCTGATGAAATAGCAGTTGAAGAGGTAGTTTCCATTCCTGGCATCAATGGACGTAAAACCAAAACCATTTCAGTAAAAAATGTTGGAATTATTATTGAAGAACGTTTAAAGGAAATTATTGCTTTAGTAGAAGCTGAAATTAGCCGTTGTGGATATGGCAATCGGTTGAACTGTGGCATTGTTCTCACGGGCGGAAGCGTGCAGATGTCGTATATAGGCGAGTTGTTTGAACGTGTAACGGGTCGTGATGTGCGTATTGGACATCCAAATGAGAATTTGGGTAAAACCGTTTCTGAAGAAATCAAAAATCCTACTTATGCTACTGCTGTTGGCTTGGTTTGGAAGGGCATAAAATCCATCGACGAGCGGGAGGATATTTATAAAGAATTACGTAAAGATGCTCCACCAATTGTGGTTTTACCCGTAACACCCATCAATGTTGGAAATAATAATAATGGTAAAAAAATGCCCGAAAAGCAAGAGAAGAAAACAGGTTGGAATATATTTGGAAGTCTCAAAAAAGCTGCAAATAAGATTCTGGGAGAAGAATTAGGCGATTCGGATGCTTATGATAAGGGGTAAATTCGATGTTCGGTTTTCGATGTTCGGAAATTAAATATGATATAAATCACAAAAATCGAAAAACAAATATCGAAATCATGGCAAAACACCTTGAAACGGGCAAACGAGCCGAAGATTTAGCAGCTGCTTTTCTGGCAGACAAAGGCTACGAAATTGTAGCTCGTAATTATCGTTCAGGTCATGCGGAGATAGATTTGATTGTAAAAAAGGATATATTCTTAGTTTTTGTGGAAGTAAAATCTTTGTATAATGTTAGATTTGGCAACCCCGAAATCAACGTAACTAGAGACAAAGTAAAGCTTGTAACTCGTGCCGCTGGTAATTATGTCTATTATATTAATTGGCATCAACAAATCCGTTTTGACATTGTTTCTATCATTTTTAGAAACGAAGAAGATTTTGAAATTACGCACTTTGAGGATGCATTTTATTAACCCAAAGCTTTTTCCCAATCCTCAATCAAATCTTCAATATTTTCTAAACCTACAGAGATTCTCAGTAAATTATCTGGCGTTGGACTATCAGGACTTTCTACTGATTTTCTGTGTTCAATTAGACTTTCCACACCGCCCAGACTGGTGGCGGTTGTAAATAATTTTAATCTTCCCGTTAGTGCCATTGCATTTTTGGCATCGCCTTTTATTTGTACGGCTAACATTCCCCCAAAACCCCCTATCATTTGTTTTTTTGCGATTTCATGCTGTGGATGAGAAGATAAACCTGGATAATGAACTGCCTCAATATGAGGGTGTTTACTCAGATATTCCGCTAATTTTAGGGCAGTTTCAGTTTGGGCTTTTACTCGTAAGGGAAGGGTTTTAATGCCTCTCGTGATAAGCCAACAGTCGAAAGGTGAAGGCACGCCACCCGTAAGTTTCTGAATATTTTTGACTTTATCTGATAATATTCCTGCTTCTTTAAAAATCAACGCTCCACTCAAAACATCGCTGTGTCCACCAAAATATTTGGTAGTAGAGTGCATTACTACGTCTGCTCCTAATTCCAAACATCGTTGCATTACGGGTGTTGCCCAAGTGTTATCCACTGCCAAAATCGCTCCGTGTTCATGAGCCAAGTTTGCGGTGGCTTCAATATCGGTAATTTTCAGTTCAGGATTTGAAGGAGTTTCTATCCAAATTAATTTAGTATTAGGTCTGATTGCCGACTTAATTTGCTGAAAATCAGTCATATCCACCTTTGTCATTTCTAAACCCCATGGCATAAAAACTTCTGCAATCAGTACATTTGTGGCATAATAAGCATCATTTGGCACAACCAAATGGTCGCCAGATTTTAGCGATTGAAACAAAGCCGTGGTGGCAGCCATGCCCGAAGCAAAAGATACCGCAACCGCTCCGTTTTCTAAGGCAGCCAAACTATTTTCCAACAGTTTACGATTAGGATTATCTGCCCGAGAATAGACGTAATCGTGATTATATGAACCATCTGCTTCCCGCTCAAAAGTGGTGGAGAGGTAAATGGGCGGTACAACTGCCCCAGCATTGGCATCGGGCATGAGGGTTGATTGAATAGCGAGGGTTTCGAGTTTCATGTTTATACTGATATTTTTACATGGTAAATTTAACACAAAACAGCCACGCTTTCTGAAAAAACGTGGCTGTTTATAAAATCATTTTCGATTTATGAATCACTACCTAATCCCAATCACCTTAAACTCTGTCCTACGATTTAGTTGATGTTCTTCTTCCGTACACGTTATGCCGTCGGCACATTGGTTTACTAACTGGCTTTCGCCGTAACCTTTGGCAATGATTCTATTAGGGGCAATCCCTTTTGAAATGATATAAGCTACCGCAGAATCTGCCCGTCTTTGTGAGAGTTTCTGATTATATTCCGTTGTGGCTCGTGAGTCCGTATGTGAGCCTAATTCTAAGCGTATGGTTGGATTATCTACTAAAACCTGTACAATTCTGTCC
>JANPIG010001174.1:0-1550 GCA_031424875.1 Cytophagales bacterium | reverse complement strand
TTTAAATTAAATCTTTCAAGCTTAACACAACTTGGTCAATGAACAAATCCTTCCGCCCTTGGATTTCAAAAGTAATTTTTCTATTACTTTCTTTCCTACTATTTATCAATTCAAAAACTACCGCCCAGATTTCCCTTTCCCTTCCTGATACACTACGATCGTGCTTAGGAGCTAATTTTAAAATAACCTCAACCATTGGTGCTGGTACTCAAGTATCGTACGCTTGGACAGGCCCAAACGGATTTACTTCAACAGAAAAAGATGCATCAATCGTTAATTTGGTTGAACAAGGCTTGGGAGTTTATACGCTAATAGTTACTGCACAAAGTGGTCAAAGTGCTACTTCCCAGACTGTTGTAAAATCCAATGTTATTGAAGTGGCCGTCATTGGAGGCTTTACAAGTGTGTGCGTAGGACAGTACTTGAGGTTAAGAGACATTATTTTGCGAGAGCCCAATTCACAACCGCTTTCTTACTTTTGGACAGGACCAGATGGCTACACTTCAACAGCTGATAGAACCAATATCCTTACCACTGAAGACCTAAGACAAGCAGGAGAATACAGTCTAACCGAAACATATGAAAATGGATGCAAAGTAACAGCAAAAATAACCCCTACCATCACTAAGTGCCTCAGTATTGGCAATTTAGTTTGGAATGATACTAATAACGATGGCCTAAATAACAACGACGAAATAGGAGTAGGGAAGGTCTCAGTAAGATTGTTTAAGGCAAGATTAGATGGAATAAATCCTAATAATCCCTTTTATTTTCCAGACGGATTACCCATTCAAACGACTAAAACTGATTCATTGACGGGTAAGTATTTATTTGCCAATTTAGCGCCAGGATTTTATATGATTGAGATTGATGCACCTACTGGTTATGGTTCGAGTGTTGGAGTAAACGGTTCACCCATAGGGATTTATGAACCATCTTTGGAGGCTAATAATGACGTAAACAATAATGATGATGGAACTACTATCTTTGGTCAAATTATAAGAACTACTTTCGTAGAATTGGGAAATTATATGGAACCAGAAAATGATGAAGACACCACTAGTGGGACATCTGCCGATAGAAACTCTAATTTGACCATAGATTTTGGATTGTATAAAATTCCCGAATGTAAAAGAGATGTTTGTATTCCCTATATAGCAAGAAGGATAAAATAACTTTAAATTATTGGCATGGCACGGTTGGCGGTGGAAAGAGCCAAGACCGTGCCATGCCTAAATGAAATTTATCAATCACGTCTTCCAGTTCTTATAAGCATTAATTAGGCATTCATACGATAGTTAGACGGTTTCTAACATTTACACAACTCATATTCTCCAATTCTTATAAGCATTTATCAACCCATTAGTCGAAGAATCATGTGAAGTAACTTCTTCACTTCCAGTTAATTCTGGCAAAATTTGATTCGCTAATTGTTTGCCTAATTCAACGCCCCATTGGTCAAAACTATATACATTCCAAATTACACCTTGCACAAAGATTTTATGTTCATACATAGCTACTAAACTACCTAAAGTCCTCGGCGTCAGTTG
>JANPIG010001173.1:0-1739 GCA_031424875.1 Cytophagales bacterium | reverse complement strand
AAAAAGAAAAATAATTTCAATTTTTCAATCCAAAAAATCCTCTACTCCCACGAATCCAAATTCAGACAGAAACGGACTTAAACAGAAATTTAACAGAAAACCAACATGAAAACATCAAATAAAATAATAATTGGCACAGGAATTTGTATTCTTTTAGGCATCATCACGCATACCTTCATCTTGCGTGGGGCGTATCTGGATGCTCTAAAAAATCCAATATCGGATGAAGTAAATATCGGCTTGAAGACAGTGAAATATTTGAATCTGCAATACGGTGATGACGTTACTTTCAAGAAAGGCAACAAATTTGAGATTATTGTAAGTAGAAACTATCAAGATTCGTTGATAACAGTTTACAAGAATGATAGTCTCAATTTAGATATTACAAAATTGAGAGAAGTAACTATTTTCTTACCCGATTTTCCTCAAATGAATTTTGTAGAAAAACGTGGAATTACACCAAAAAAAGGAATCAGAGTGTATGGTGAATCCGAAAATTATACGAGCATTTATGTGGATAGCACGTTCCAATCGGGAAATTTTGTGGCTACTTTTCAAAAAAACACAATTTTGAATTTCTATAAATGTCGCTTCGATAAAATTGACGTAAAAGGACAAGAAAATGTATCACTTAAAATTGAGAAAAGTGATATTAAACAACTCAATTTAGACTTAGTAAAGTTCTCATCATTAGCCATTAATTATTCTACGATTCAGTCTAAAAATGTAGTTTTGGGTGATAGTTGTAAGGTAAGTATTTTAGGAAAGGAAGCGAGGACTATGTTTCTGAAATAGCCAATCTCTCCGCCAACAAAGCCCAACCATGTGCCTCACAAGTCCATTGAATATGAAAAAGAGGTGAAGAGGCTAATTTATAAAGTAAAGGGTTTTCGTAAGCAGTTAGAAATCCTGCGATGAAGAAAGGATAATTTGTATTAACGTTGTTAAGGTTTTTACTCTCAACGATTTTTTTATTTTTTGTTTGTGGTGTCAGATTCTCAAATCTGACACCATGATTTTCCTCTGACTGCTTTTCTCTGCCATGGTTAGTGTCTCTACTGCCCGCTTGACCAAGAGCAATTTCCAAAATAATTCTATCCCAAAAATTCAAATCTTCTTTATTTAAATAATGCAATATATCATTTTCCAATTTCTCACGACAAGTATCTAATTCAGGGATATGAAATTTGTTCATCAATCGCATCACGTGATACATAATTAAAGGCGTGCGGGCGTACTGGTGGGCAACGCTAAAAGGTTGGTCAATGTACTTATTCGTGAGAATTACTTGCTGAATATATTTCACTGAATCTTGCCCGAATTGGTCTAATTCCAAACCATACGATAACAAGCAATAAATCATATTTGACAAGGCACAAGCATCAAATTCGATATACATATTTTTGCCAAACCATGTAGAATAGGCTTTGAGATTTTTGTATTCGGGAAAGGTGTTTTTTATTTGTTGTTTATAAAGATTTGAATGTTGTATCAATTTATCTTTCAACCACTTAGCATCTTCTTTTGAGTGGGGTTTAGTCAAATAAATCATCGCAGTATCATCAATATCATCGGGAATTCTGAAGTAATTAAAACGATGAAGAATATTGCCGTGTGGGAAATGTTGTGAAGGATTAGTCTGGAAGAAATTATAGGTATTTAATCCATCTTTATTTTTGAAAAGGTCATAATTTTTCACTGCCTTTTCGGTAATTTTTTCTACTAATTTCTGAGATTCG
>JANPIG010001172.1:0-4094 GCA_031424875.1 Cytophagales bacterium | reverse complement strand
ATAATTATTTTGCTAAAGGTATGCCTTTGACATCGGATGAAATGAAAAAAGCTATTGAAGTCTTAGCGGGATTCTCATTAGGTGCTGAATCAATTGCTCTTTTCGCACGTGTAGGTGGAGGAATTTATACGAAAGCTGCCGACGTTGGTGCTGACTTAGTAGGTAAAGTGGAGGCAGGAATTCCAGAAGATGATGTTCGTAACCCTGCAACCATTGCTGATAACGTAGGAGATAACGTAGGGGATGTGGCAGGTATGGGAGCCGATTTGTTTGGTTCTTACGTAGCCACAATTTTAGCCACTATGGTCTTAGGTCAAGAAATTGATGTTACTGATAATTACGGAGGTTATTCACCAATTCTTTTGCCCATGTTAATTGCAGGTGTTGGTTTGTTGGCTTCTTTAGTTTCTACTTTTTTGGTAAGAGTAAAAGACGAAACTTCATCAGTTCAAGCAGCTTTAAATTTAGGGAACTGGGCTTCTGTAATTATCACTTTTATATCCTCGTATTTTTTAGTTAAAAATATACTACCTGAAACCCTTAATCTTCGTGGTTTTGAGTTTACCTCAAATGGCGTTTTCTTAGCTATTGTAACTGGTTTAGTAGTCGGTGCTTTGATGTCAATTATTACGGAATATTATACTGCTATGGGTAAGCGTCCGGTGTTATCAATTATTCAAAAATCGGGCACAGGACACGCTACAAACATTATTGGTGGTTTGGCAGTAGGTATGGAATCAACGGTGTTACCAATTTTAGTCTTAGCCGCAGGTATCATTCTTTCGTACAAATTTGCAGGTCTTTACGGTGTTTCTATTGCAGCAGCAGGTATGATGGCTACTACAGCTATGCAGTTGGCTATTGATGCTTTTGGACCAATAGCGGATAATGCTGGCGGTATTGCTGAAATGTCTCAATTGCCTCCTGAGGTTCGTGAGCGTACAGATAATTTAGATGCTGTCGGTAATACAACTGCTGCTACGGGTAAAGGTTTTGCCATTGCTTCGGCTGCTTTAACTTCTTTGGCTCTTTTTGCGGCTTTTGTAGGTATTGCTGGTATTAAAGCCATTGATATTTACAAGGCTGACGTCTTGGCTGGCTTGTTTGTAGGTGGTATGATTCCATTTATTTTTAGTGCATTATGTATTTCTGCGGTGGGTAAAGCAGCAATGGAAATGGTTAATGAAGTTCGTCGTCAGTTCCGTGAAATTCCTGGAATTATGGAATACAAGGCTGAACCTGAATATGAGAAGTGCGTAGCGATTTCAACCGAGGCTTCAATTAAACAAATGATTTTGCCAGGGGCGATTGCCTTAATCACCCCAGTTTTAATTGGTTTCACGATGGGGCCAGAAGTTTTAGGAGGTTTATTGGCGGGTGTTACAGTATCAGGCGTGTTAATGGGCTTGTTCCAATCTAACGCTGGTGGTGCTTGGGATAATGCTAAGAAATCTTTTGAAAAAGGTGTTTTAATTGATGGCCAAATGTATTATAAAAAATCTGAACCACACAAAGCTTCGGTTACAGGTGATACCGTTGGTGATCCTTTCAAAGATACCTCTGGACCTTCAATGAATATTTTGATTAAGTTAATGTCTATCGTTTCGTTGGTCATTGCTCCTTATATTGCGGTTAATTCAGAGAATCTTTCAAAATCAATGGATGGCATAAATGTAGAAATGGCAACGCCACAGTTAGCTTCTGAATTGCCTGTTTCAGACGATATCAAGAACTTGGGTGCGAAAATGGATAAAGCTTTAGCATCAGGGGTTACCTTGAATATTCCAGAAAATGGCATTGAAAATAATTTGCTAAGTTTCATCGAAGACAACTCAAAGGCAGTTGATAAAACTACTTGGTTTGATTTTGACCGTCTAATTTTTGAAACCGGTAAATCTTCCTTGAAATCCGAATCAGCAGAGCAATTAAAAAATATTGCAGAGATTTTAAAGGCATATCCAGATGTTAATGTTAAAGTGGGTGGTTATACCGATAACACAGGAGATGCTAACGCCAACCTAAAATTATCGGGAGATAGAGCAGCCGCAGTTAAATCTGAATTGATTAAATTGGGTATTGATGATGCTCGTTTAGAATCAGAGGGCTATGGCGTTGAACATCCTATTGCTTCAAATGATACAGATGAAGGACGTGCTGCCAATCGTAGAACTTCAGTAAGGGTTACTAAAAAGTAATTATTTTAGCATATAAATTATTAAATATTAAGAAAAGCTATTCCGAAAAGGATAGCTTTTTTTATAACTAAATTTAAAAATGGGAAGTTTGTCTTGTATTTTTGGACAAAAGTCTGTTTATTTGTGATATTATGTTAGGAAAATTTCATTTTCTAGTATAAAAACAAAGTATTAAATATCTAAAAAAATGCAAGTGCAAGAAGAAGCAGCGATTTATGCCAAATATGCTCCACAGATAAAGGGCAATATTTCTATTGTTCTCAATGCTCGTAAAGGCTTGAGTGCTACTGTTTTATACGACATTATTTTGTTGACAGGATTTAAAAAAGAGCAAATAGCTACGCTTTTTAATACTTCTGCCAAAACAATAACTCGTTATACGCAGGAGGGAAAAAAATTAGATATAGTAAGTAGTGAACATGCTTTGAAGTTAATTGCATTATTTAAAAAAGGTACAGAGATTTTTGGAGAATTAGAGTCATTTCGTAGATGGATAATGAAACCTGCTTATGGTTTGGGTTGGGAAGTGCCCGCAGAATTGATGGAAACTTCAGGAGGAATCGAATTAGTTATGGAGGAATTACTTCGTATTGAATTTGGAGATTTAGCCTAGCCAATTAATTAAAAATTTATGCAAGTTTTTAGAATAAGTCTTGAAAAATGGACAAATACATTGAAAGCGTCAGGTAATAAAGCAAGATGGAGCAGACAAGGTTCTTTTGTTATTTATACAGCATCTACCAGAGCGTTAGCTTGTCTCGAAAACGTGGTACATAGGTCTGATGAAGGTTTGCAGCAACTCTTTAAAGTTATGGTGATTGACATTCCAGATGAAATAATTATTGAAGAAATATATTTAGAAGATTTAGAAGTTGGCTGGAATAAATACAATGCTGATAGTTATGAAATATGTCAGGAAGTAGGTGAAAACTGGTTATTAGAAAAAAACTGTGCTGTATTAAAAGTACCATCCTCCATCATATTGAAGGAATGTAATTACCTTATAAACGTTCAACATCCAGATTTTTCTAAAATTAGAATCATAGAAATTGAAGATTTTGAGTTTGATTTACGAATAAAAAGTATTTAGTATGAAAGGGTTATTTCCCAAAATCAAATCCACTATTTAACAATTTTAAAACCCTTTGTTTTTTCCAAACATCAGTATCATTCATAGCTACCACTTCTACAATTCTTCGTTCATTGAGTTTAGCATAATTTTGATTTCCTGTTTCTAAAATTACTTGTTCTATAGCTTTTTTTAGTGCAATCAAAGAGCCTCCTAAACCCCGATTAACACACAAATCTACACGCAGAGCAAATCCGCCTTTTGTATGTATGAGTGTGTTGAGGGGAATGTTCATGCCATTAATCATAATCATAACATTTGGAGACAAGGCTTTCAAAACGTACTCTTCCAGAGCAATTTCCACCTGAGACCGAATCATACTTCTTCTAAATCCACTGGCAATAAAAGCAGTTGTTAGTTGTAAATCATTAGCAATTTCATAATACGCCGAATCCCCTTCTTTAATTCCTGAAATAGTTTCTACTTGGCAAAGTGGGACTTTATAATTTTGGACATTGATTCCATATTTTCCAAAACATTCATTAAAAGCATATTCATCACGAGTTTTGAAACGCAGTAGTACTCGTGTTAGAATTGAACCACTTGCCATGGCTCCTGTAAATTGAATAAATCCAAAAGAAAATATTGCTTTATCATAACTATTAACTGCATCGAAACAACCTTCATTCTTAGCGATATAGTAGAGCAAATCAAGATAAAATTCTTGTTGGCAAAGATCATTAAAAAAAGGGCGATTTGTTTCAAATAAAGATTGGCCTACATAACTCACACCACGAGGATTTACTACATTAGTTGATGGATAATTGTCC
>JANPIG010001171.1:0-2674 GCA_031424875.1 Cytophagales bacterium | reverse complement strand
CATTTCCGTTTGGTTCATAAATTTCAATCTTGACTTGTTGCTTGGTAGGAAGAGCATAATATCCCCCACCCATGGCATAAAGGTTTAACCCCGCACCTCGCCAACCAAACCCACGAAGGGTTCTCTCATAAAATTGATATTTTAATGAGATGGGTATTTTAAGTATTTGAGCAAAATGTTCACTTTCCTTTTCCACAAGAATCTGACTTCCCACTATCGGATTGGCGGTCATTTCTGTGATAGGAATTTGACCAATCCCAAATACGGTATTTCTTAAAAAAATAGGCTTTCCATCAACTCCTCCAATAGCGGTAATTGATTCTTTTTTTGGACCTGAACCATCATGGACAAAATTCATGGCTTGTTTTTCTACGCCCTTTATGAATGACAGTTTTCTACTTACCTTAAAACTAATTTTTACGCCCAAACTTGCACTACTACTAATACTTTCGTCTTCCAATTTAAAGCCTTGAAAATCATCTTTACGAATATCCGCAGTATTGTATTCAGGTGAAAAATAAGCACCCAAATTCAATCTATCCATAAATGGAATTGTGATTTTTTGTGGTTTTATGTTTGGTTTTAAGGGCGATTTAAAGCTCACCAGAGGCATTTTCCAAGAAATATCTGAATGATAGGGTTTTGATTTTAAAAAATCGTAAGTCAGTAATTGTTCAGACTGTTTTCCATTGGCATTTTCAACATTACTATTCAGAATGTTTGGGGTATTTTCAGGGATAGATTTTTCAATTTCTCTATTTGTAAAAATACTTTTATCTTTTTTATCTGTAATAATTTCTGGACTTAAATTATTTGCAATTTCTTGATTGTCAATAATTTGTCTAATTTTCTCTTTACTCAATGATAAATATGTAGGCGTTTGATTTATCTTACCATTTTCATTTGAAACGGTGATATTTTCATTTGGAAATCTATTAGTATAAGTTTCGGAACTATATACTTATTAATGCAAGCCCAAAATATGCCTTAAATGCTAATCCAATGACTATATTAAGCCTCTCAAAGTTTGATTGAACTGCTTTAATAGTTTTCGTCCTAAGCCTTTCTAAACAATAAATTTTGGTTAAAAGTCCCCCGTTTGATAATATTTTGAATTAAAATCTAAATTTATCAACATTTATTATTAAAATTGTAAAACATCGTACTCACTTCTTTTTTTGCACTAATAAGATTTGAATGAGTAATTTTTCACAATTTTAACAAATTCACTATGGCTATCAATCCTAAACTCGAATTCTTTCGATTTAAGTTAAAACACAAAAATAAACCATTTAAAACATTTAGAGATTTTGCAATTGAAGAATTAAAATGTGAAAGTAACTCATCTGAAAAAGATTCCTTCTCGTGTAATTTTAAACACTTTATAGAATCGTTTGATAAAGATATTGGCTTAACCCCCTAATTTTAGGACAGATTTTTCAGTTTGTTAGTTTTAGTTTTTTCATATCTATGCCTATGTTTAGGAGGAATTTATATGGGCTTTTGTACTTAACTCCCGAGTGAATTCTTTTGAAATTATAGAATTCTCTAAATTGATTCATGGTAGTAATTGCATCAGTTAAATCATCAAATTCATATCGTTTACAGACTACACTTTCCATGATACTGTGATAAGATTCAATATGAGCATTTTGCTCAGGCGTAGCTGGTTTGGTAAATTCTTGAATGACATTTTTATCTTGAAAATACTGTTGAACTAAGTCAGCAATGAATTGGCTACCATTATCATTTCTAACATAAAAAGAATCAGGTAAATCGTAGTTTTCAAAGATTTTATCGAATAAAATAATGACATCTTCTTGACGAATATTCCACTTGATGATGTGTTCCATATTCCATCGAGAAAACACATCAATGACCGTTAATACTTGGGCATTGGATTTCTTACCCTGAATGTAAATATACTTAATGTCAAATCGCAGCGGCGAACCGTTCAAAGTAAGTAAATTCTCTAATTGGCTTTGGAACTAATTCTTTTACCCATTGCCGTTTAGGGAACTCACGAGAGCCTTTTTCTGTACATAAAAGGTCATTGGCCTTCATCAGACGGTAAACTTTCTTGGGATTGATGATATAATTTTTCTCATCTCGTAAGAAAAAAGTTACTTTTAAGTACCCATAATCAACGAAAAGTTCAGCTAACAAGGTTTTAATATGTTCGATGACAAGTTCATTATCATCATACCCACCAGTCGTTTTTTGAGTCGTTTTTGAGAAAACTCTTCCTATTTTTTTAGCCCCTATTTTGGGTTTATAGTAGAAAGAACTTTGACTAATGTCACAGATTTTGAGGACCAAACTCTTAGTAATTCCTAAGTTAATGCAACTCTGAGCCACCGAAAGTCTGATCGTTTTAGCTAAGGACTTTTTTTTAGAAGTTCGTTTTGAACTCTAATAATAAGCTCTTTTTCAGCCACTAACATTTTGAGTTCGTGGTTCTCTTTTTTAATCTTTTCGAGTTCTGGATTTTTGTCCGAAATAGGTTTTGACAATAGCCCTTGTTCTCCATGTGTATCAAAATGACGTTCCCATTTGTAAAGTGTGGTACTCGAAATTTCAAGTTGGCGTGAGGCTTTTCCAACCCCTTCTTTTTTCATTAATTGGACAGCTTCGAGTTTCTCTGTGAGACTCCGATTTCGTCTGTGATTGCTCA
>JANPIG010001170.1:0-1537 GCA_031424875.1 Cytophagales bacterium | reverse complement strand
TTTCTGGAAAACCAATTTTTATCCAAATCAATAGAAACACAACAAAAATGCTTGGAAATAGAAGCAAATAATTGATTTTTTTAGTCGAAATATAATACCAAATTGTACATCCGATGATAACTGGAGCGAAATTTAAGTAGTGTGACATCTCACAGATATTTATCCAAATCTGAGGAAATGTTTCACTGTTGAAAAACAAATGATAATATTCTGAAAACATATTTGCCGTAAAACCAGCCCCGCCCAAATCTACCCTTTTGCCTGGATAAGCCGTATTCATTAAGGCTTCGATGGTAGGTTTAACATCTGAATAAAACTTAAACATCACGATTGCTAAACCTGCCACTGCCAATGATGCAAAGCCAATTTTTAAATATAATCTATTGAAAATCAGCTCTTTATTGTAATTCTGAATAACATATCCAATCAATAAAAAGATAATAAAATATGCCAAAGGAAGCTGATAGGGCGGATATAGCATCCCTGCATAATACACACCGAAGATTATAAAACAAAAAGTGCTAATAGCTAAGGAAAGCGTATTTTTACTAAAAATCAGATACACCGCACAAGTAAAAAGGATGGCAGCTGAGAAAATAGAATCAGGCAAAGTGGTTGAATACCACCATTGAGTTCCCGAAGAAAAAAGCATCCAAAAAGCCCCAAAAACCGATAGCCAAAGATTATTTCCCGTCAATAACATCAACATCAATGTCATGGCAATCATAATCCCCAATGCCTTAAAATTCCAAGCCCATGCAAAAGCCTGTTCGGTTGAGAGAAAGAAATATCCCCAAAAATTTGGACGGAATAAAGTAATTAAATGCTTGGTTGGCAAGAAACTCATCAAGGGGGCATTTTCGCCTCCGATAGACTCGTTTTTAATGGGGAAACCTTTTTTGACTTGAGATAAAGTAAAAGGGGTTAATACGGCATATTCGTCCATTCTGATAACTTTGGGCGTACCTGCAATGATATTTTTGGTAGAAGTAGAGCCTTCTGGAATACGGTCATTCCACGCTGCGACCGAAGAACCATGTATTTTCAAAAGTGATAAAATCAAGAATACTCCTATGCAAAGCCCTAAGAAAATATTGAGTTTTTTATCAAAGCGAATCAGTTCAAAAGGCTGAGGAATATCATCTGAAATAGAAGGTGAATTTTCAAAAAAAGTAGATTCTTTTTTGAGTATTTCATTTTGTTTAATGGGCGAATGACCCACAGGAGCGTTGGCAGATAGCTTTTGGGCTTTGTTTTTTTTCATTTTATGGGCGTTTTAATAAGGAATGTCAGATAACTGATAATCAATAACTGTTCCAAATTTTGCCATAAAATTGAGGTAATCCAAATTATATACCTCAAAACTTCAAATAAGCCTTCCCCCCCAAACCTCTCATTTGACGAGCAATAAAACTAGTGCGTCTTTGCACATAACCTGATGGATTAGCAATTGAAAAACGATTGGGGTTCGGCGATACTGCTGCTATTCGGGCAGCTTCGGTGCGGGATAAACTCTTGGCGGAATGTCCATAAAAAC
>JANPIG010001169.1:0-5810 GCA_031424875.1 Cytophagales bacterium | reverse complement strand
AAAAGGGTAAGTTTTCTTTTCAATAACTAAGACTTTTCTACCTGCTTTTGCCAACTGAATACTGCTAACTAAACCTGCCAAACCTCCGCCAATGATGATGATTTCGTACATTTTTTTTAAGATAATTTTAAAAATTTTATAATTTGAATATGCTGACTAATAAATTATTAACGCTCTTTTAATTTTTCAAATTCATAATTTTCTGTTTTTGTTATATTATCAACCTAATTTTACAAGAAAAAACATGAATCCGACAACCGTTTATCATTTAGTCTCGCCCGAATGGTGGGAAACCTTTGCCGACAAAGATTATTACGAATCAGAAACTTTAACAGAAGAAACTTTCATTCATTTTTCTACTCGTGAACAAGTTAATGGCACATTAGCCAATTATTTCAAAGGCGTTCAACGAATCTTTTTATTACATATTGATGCCTCAAAATTGATTACTCCTTTAGTTTTTGAAGATTTATTTAATATTGGAATAAATTTCCCACATCTATATGGTCGCTTGAATAAAGCTGCCGTTTTCGAAGTGCAGGAATTAATGGCGGATGAAAATGGAGTTATATTAATTTAGTCATTTTGGAAAAAAAGAAGTTTGGCTAAATAACTCTCATAAGCGGTTTAAGCGCTTATGAGAGGTTATGCTAAGAACTTTGTTGTTGTTTAAATAGTTTTTCTTTTATGCCATTAGTTGAAGAGGATGTCAGCTATGGGTACAGAATAAATCCGAAATCCACAGTCCGAATTTTTAAATATGCTTTACCCTCAAAATATAGAAAATAAATTAGGTTTCGACCGTATTCGTGAATTGCTTAATGGTTTGAGTATCAGTCCATTGGGGCGAGCTTTCGTGGAAAAAATACGGTTTTCAGATAATTATGATTTAGTTCAGAAGATGATTCGGCAGGTGGCTGAAATGAAAGATATTCTACAATTTGAACCACAGGCTTTACCTTCTCAAAATTTCTTAGATGTCAATTATCAACTCTCAAAAGCCGCTATTGAAGGAGCATTCCTAACCGAAGAAGAGTTTTTTAATGTAAAACTTTCTCTCAGAACCATTCAAGAATGTCTCCGTTTTTTTGATACTAAACAGCCTGAAGAATATCCACAACTAAGGGAATTGGTAGGGAGTGCTTTTGCTGAAAGAGTTAATAAAGATGATAGCTCTTCACAAGTTATCAACCCGTTATTGGCAATTCGTAATTTATTGGACTCATTTGACAAAATAATCGACGACCGAGGCAAGCTAAAAGACAATGCCAGTCCAGAATTGCAAGCGATTCGTAAACGGATGCAACATCAAGAATTTGATTTACGGAAAAAATTAGATGGAATTCTTAGAAATGCCCGTTCAAATGGCTGGATTTCAGATGATTTTTCTTTAACCATTCGTGGTGGAAGAATGGTAATTCCCATCGCTGCCGAACACAAAAGAAAAATAAAAGGCTTTGTCCATGACGAATCAGATTCTGGGAAAACGGTTTTTCTTGAACCCACCGAAGTGTTAGAAGCCAATAACGAAATCCGAGAATTAGAGTCTTCCGAAAGGCGAGAAATCAATAGAATTTTGATGGAATTAACGGATAAAATGCGTCCTCATGTGCCTGTTTTAAAGAAAGCTTACACTTTTTTAGGCATCATAGATTTTATCAGAGCAAAGGCTAAATTAGCCATAGAAATTAATGGAATTGCTCCGTTAAGCCTTAATAGTCAAGTAGTTGAATGGAAAAATGCGATTCATCCACTTTTATTTCTTTCCTTCAAAAAGCAACAAAAAACGGTGAAAGCCTTAACGGTTGCTTTGAATTCAGAGAATAGAGTTTTGTTGGTTTCAGGACCCAATGCAGGGGGAAAATCCATCACGTTAAAAACCCTCGGAATCTTGCAATATATGTATCAGTGCGGGTTGTTAGTACCGATGGCTGAACATTCAACAATCGGAATGTTCAGAAATATTTTCATTGATATTGGTGATGAACAAAGCCTTGAAAATGACCTCAGTACCTATTCGTCTCACTTGACAAATATGAAGTTTTTTCTGCAAAATTCTGATAAAAAAACGCTCTTTTTGATTGACGAATTTGGAACAGGAACCGAGCCAAGTCTGGGCGGAGCTATTGCAGAAAGTATCTTGGAAGACCTTAATAAATCAGGAGCTTACGGTGCCATTAATACGCATTATACCAATCTGAAAACCTTTGCAGACAAAACCGCTGGATTGGTGAACGGAGCCATGCGTTACGATGCCGAACACCTGGAACCGCTGTATGAATTGGAGATTGGAAAACCGGGAAGCTCATTTGCTATTGAGATTGCTTACAAGATTGGTTTGCCTAAAAATATTATTGACAAAGCTAAGCAAAAGGTTGGTAATGAACAAGTTAGCTTTGAGAAATTAATTAAGGAATTAGAAATTGAGAAAAAAGTATTTGCGGATAGAAACGTAGAAAACGCCACCAAACAACGCAAACTTGATCAATTATTGGAGCAATATTCTTCCTTAAAAAACTTTTTGGATAATGAAAAAAAGACAATTCTTAATACTGCCAAATTGCAAGCTAAGGAGCTGATTAAAAATACGAATCAAAAAATTGAATCAACCATTAAAGAGATTCGTGAGCACGGAGCCGAGAAATTAGCAACCAAAGAAATCAGGCAAGATTTACAGGATTTTGAGGGTAGTTTGACGATCGAAAAAGTTACTCCTCAAAAAATACAAAAAGAAGAAAAAAACACCGATAAGAAAGAAGAAATCGAAGTTATTTCCGGTGAAATTACGGTGGGTTCGTTAGTCAGAATAAAAGGGCAAGAAGCGTTTGGAGAAGTGTTGAGCTTGCGAGGGAAAGATGCTGAAATAGCTATGGGTGATTTAAAGACAACCATTAAATTGAATCGTTTAGAGAAAATTTCACGCAAAGAATTCAAGCAAAAACTAAGTGGAGGAAAAGCCAAAACAGGAGGTTTAGATTTGAATGAAAAGATGCAAAATTTCTCTTTTAATCTTGATTTAAGAGGCATGAGGGGTGAAGAGGCATTAGTAGAAGTTGATAAATTTATGAATGATGCCATTATGGTAGGCTATGATGAATTGCGAATTGTTCATGGCAAAGGAGATGGTATTCTGAGAACCTTAATTCGCAATCATTTAAGGGGATATAAACAAGTGGCCAAAACCCAAGACGAAAACGCTGATAGGGGAGGTGCAGGAGTTACTTTGGTGAGTATGAGGTAATTAGAGTTTGAGAAGTTATAAAGTTAAAGAGTTAAAAAGTTATTTCAAGCAAGCATTATAGCTCAAAGCAACTTTTTAACTCTCTAACTTTTAAACTTTTTTAACTTACTTATAAACCACCCCATCCTTCATTACAAAAGACACTTTTCGCATTGCTTTGATGTCCTGCAAAGGATTGCCATCTGTGGCGATAATGTCTGCAATTTTGCCTGCTTCAATGGTGCCTAAATCTTTAGAAATGCCAATAATTTCAGCAGGAATAATCGTAGCAGATTTGATGGCTTCCATCGCTGGCATACCCGCTTCCGTCATGTATTGAAATTCATAACCGTTATTCCCATGAATTGACACTCCAGAATCAGTCCCGAAGGCAATTTTTACGCCCGCTTTATATGCTTTGGCAAAAGTAGCCTGAATAATTGGACCCGTCTCCAAAGCTTTTGGCACTACCAAAGGGTGAAAATAACCAGGGATTTTGGCAGAGTCCGCAACAGTTTTTCCCGCAATAATTGTTGCTACGAGATACGTACCATATTTTTTCATGAGTTCAATGCCTTCATCATCCAAAAATGTCCCGTGTTCAATGGTTGTTACACCCGCTCGCACGGCACGCTTAATTCCCTCAGCACCGTGTGCGTGCGCTGCTACATGAAAGCCATAATCTTTAGCAGTTTCCACGATGGCTCTGATTTCTTCTTCGGTAAATTGAGGAGCTTTCCCACTTTTCGCAATACTCAAAACGCCTCCAGTTGCCGTGATTTTAATACAATCCGACCCATCTTTATATCGTTGGCGAACCGCTTTTCGACCTTCTTCGGGACTATTCACTAAGGCATTTAGATATTTTTCATCTATGGTATATTTATCAGAAAGCCCATTAGATGGGTCTCCATGTCCACCCGTTGTAGCGATGGTTTGTCCAGACGTAAACACCCTCGGACCAATCACCGAACCTTTGTTTATGGCATTTCGAAGCGCTATATTTACTCCAGAGCCGCCCAAATCTCGAACGCTCGTAAATCCTGCCAGCAGTGTTGTTTTAGCATATTTTGCTGCTTCAAAAGCCACATCGGCAGCGTTTTGCTGATAACGTTTCATTTCTCCGCCTTTACTGGTTTCGCTTTCTAAATGCACGTGCATGTCCGTCAACCCTGGCATAACGGTTTGCGTTTTCAAGTCAATAACTTTATCAGTTCCCGTAGGATTTGTGAAACCTTTCTGAACGGCAGTAATTTTTTTCCCATCCACCACAATTGTCATTTGCGTTTGGGCTTCATTTTTTATGGCATCAATTAAGGTTCCGCAATGAATTAAAGTTTTTTGAGCAAAACTTGTGGATAATACAAAGCATATTACTGAAAGTGTTAATAGTAGTTTTTTCATGTGTTGAATTTGGTTGAATGTGTACATAAAAATAGAAAATATATTATGAAGTCTATACCAAATTTTATTTTTTCTGGTTAAAATTCATTTTTAGATACCATTTAAAAAATTTAAGGATTATTAAAAGGTCTTTTTTTGTTTTCCTTATCAATGGTTTCTATCTTTATTTTTTGCAATAATTTTTTTCAATTTGATAACATATCATTGAAAATTTATAAACTAAAATGTTAACAACAAACTTTATTTTTTACTTTGATGTAATGCTGCTGTTGGGTTTTCTAAGCTGTATCTCAATTTTTAATTTCTTTCCTCAAAAATTTGCCCGAGTTGTTTATGCAGGTATAATTATTCTACCCATCATATTCTTTTTCTTCAATATATTTATTTCAACTGATAACATCCCTTTTGAAGATGATTATGTTTTGCTGGATTCAATCTTTCAAATGAAAAGTTCTGAGACATTTTTACAATGGTCAGAAGCATTTTTGAAGCAAATAAACCAGCACCGTTTTGCTTTTGAGCGAATAATGATGTTATTAATTTATCAAGTATTTGGCAGTGAAAATATCAAAGCTCAGATAATTATTGGAGACTTATTCTTGTTAGGAATCCTTTACTTTTTTATAAACGTTTTCCGTGAATTCAAACTTTCTTGGTTATATTTTATCCCTGTGAGTCTTCTGCTTTTCAATTATACCTACTTTGAAAATGCTACTTGGGGAATTGCTGCTATCCAAAATACTCCCATTATTTTCTTCGCTCTGCTCACTTTGTATTTGCTAAGTTTACAAACTCAAAAAGCATTCTATTTGGCTGTCTTAGTGGCAATAATCACCATGTTTACATCGGGCAATGGCTTAGGAATTTGGATAGTGGGTTTCTTATTATTGGCGTTTCAAAAACGTTGGATACATACAGGTATATGGTTTTCTATAGCATTTTTGATGATTTTGTTTTATTTCAAATATGACTATGATTTAATACCCAGCAATAGAGACAATCTATTTAAACATCCTTTCTTAAATATATGGTTTGTTTTAGCGTTTTGGGGCAATGTATTTTATGCTAATATTCCACATCCTTTTAAGATGTATCGGTATCCTGATATTATTTTATGTATTGTTACAGGAATATTCTTAGCATCCGTCATAATCAGCTTAATGTGGAAAATTTGGCAGTCAAAATT
>JANPIG010001168.1:0-7622 GCA_031424875.1 Cytophagales bacterium | reverse complement strand
AAATGCCCAACGCCTACATTGGGATTTTGAATAAAATCTCTTCCAGCCACTAAAACAACGCCTAACATTGCCACTAAAAGCCCAAGCCAATACGTTTTTGAAAGGTGTTGTTTTAAAAAAATTAATGACCCTAATCCTACGAAAATAGAGGCATTATTTGCTAACAAAGTTGAAACAGAAGCGGTTGTACGAAGAATGGCTAAGTTCCAAAGACCCATGTCTAATACAAAAAGTAGTCCGCCAATAAAAATCCAAGTGAGCGTTTTAGAATCGGGAATTTTTATTTTTCTGTAAATCCAAATGGGTAATAAACCCAAAAAACAGAAGAAATAACGGTAAAAACCAGAAGTAAGGGCGGGAGCATGAGCTAATTTGACAAAAATAGCCGACCACGCAATACAAAACACTCCTAATAGTAGAAACAAGAAGGCTTTTAATGGTGTTTTGATAGTGTTAGTTTTCAAGTTTATTTATATTAAAAAATGGTCAAAATTATCAAATTCATCATTTACATTTTGAGATTGACAAGATTATTTCCTAAATTAACACATATCCAGTTATCAACAACCAAGATTTTGAAAGAATGATAGAAAAAGAATTTTTAAATATCCTAAAACAAAAAGAATCTACGCATTTAGAATTTAAAGTCCGAATTGAAAATCCGCATAAGGCGGCCAGGATTCTAGCGGCTTTTAGTAACACTTCGGGTGGGAAATTAGTAGTTGGTGTGAATGATGATAAGACTATAAAAGGCTGTTCAGAGATTGAAGAAATGACTAAAATTTTGGAAGCTGCTAATGATCTGGTTATTCCCGCTGTCGAAATTCAATATAGCTCTTATACGCATGACGGGAAACGTAAAGTATTGATTATCAATGTTAAAGAAGGAGCTGAAAAGCCCTATCAGGCAATTGATGAAAAACAAAATGCCGTAGTTTATGTGCGTGCAAATGATCAAACTACGCCCGTTACAAAAGACATGACCCAGATTTTGGATAGATATGATGACTCTGTAGATAAGGAATTATTAGCTCAACCCAACGTGAAAGCCTTGATAGTTTACTTGAAAAGAAATAGTAAAGTTACTGCCAAAGAATACGCTAAACTGGTAAATATTTCAGATTATCGAGCAACAAAATTGCTGGAAGGATTGACTTATGGAGGAATTCTTTTGATGCTTTCTAAACAAAAACCGACACAATTTGTCTTGAAAAAATGGTAGGCTCAGAACTTTTAAAAGCTAAAAATTGTCAATAGCCTATAACATTCCCATAAGATTATAACACCATGAATTGGAATTCATTAACCGACGTAAGTCAATTAGAAACTATCAAACAAGAGTCGTTTAATCAACCTGTTTTGATTTTGAAACACAGTAAAACGTGCAGTATATCAACAACTGCCTTAAATCGTTTGGAAAGAAATTGGAAACAAGAAAAGGTGGGTGATTTGAAACCTTACTTTTTAGACTTATTAGCCAATAGACCTTTGTCAGCACAAATTGCTTCAACTTTTGATATAGAACATCAATCTCCGCAAGTGCTTTTAATTAAAGACGGTTTATGTTCTTATTCAGCTACCCATTTTGATATTTCATTTGCTGAGCTTGAAGAAGTGGTTTAGGAGAAAGGAAAGAAGGGAGATAGCAGGAAAGATAAGAAGGAATTGCCATTGATATTTCCCTATCTCCATTCCTGCTGTCTCCCTTCCTCTTCTAATTCCATTTAAAAACTAAAACTTGCTCCAAATCTGGATGCAGACTTAGCGATACTGGGCATTTGTGAGCAGTATTTTCTAACTTTTTGATTTGTTCGTCTGTTAATACAATATTTGTTTTGAGTTTGAGGTTAATCTCTAAACGGGCGACCTTTCTGGGAGGGGTTTGCGACATAATTTTTGTTACTTCCACTTCAGAACCTGTTAAATCAATTTCATCACGATTGGCCACAATTGCCATGGTAGTGAGCATACAGGTTCCTGTGGCAGTTGCTAAAAGGTCAGTTGGAGAGAAGGCTTCACCCTTACCCATGTTATCGGTGGGAGCATCCGTAATTAACTGATTACCAGATTGTAAATGTGTTGAAGTAGTTCGGAGATCGCCCAGATAAGTTGTTTTTACAGTTGGCATGATATTAATTTTAGGTTATTTATTGATTTCGATTTAAAATTTTAATAAATTTAGCCAAATACGTTTACAATTTGCATTTTAAAATCAAATTAATCTCATTGAAAAGAAGAAGGTTATCGTGAAAAAGCTACTAATTATAGGTTCAATTATCTCCTTGTCGCTTCTGACAAGTGCATCAATATTTGCTCAACGAAGAAATGTACCTACTAAAACGCCTCCAAGAGAAGTAGTTGATGAAGAAAATTTCAAATCAATTTTATCTTTTGGACTTACCACCAACACCAATTCAGGGTTATTGGGAGGAATCATGGTACGTAATGAATTTTTAATCGACAATAATGCCTTTCATCGACAATTCCACTATGTCAATCTTGAAATTGTGAATGTCAATCATTATCGTGAAAGCACTTCAAACGGGCTTGGGAGTGGGAGTGGTTATGTCTATGGCAAGCAAAATTATCTTTTTGCCATCCGCCCACAATATGGTCGGGAGATAAATGTTTTTCGTAAATCATCCGAAGGTGGCGTGAATATCAATGCCATTTTGGCGGGTGGACCTTCAATTGGTATTTTGAAACCTTATTACATTCAAGTGGCTTATGGAAGAGGAAATTTTAAAGATGAGGTTTTTGATCCAACTAGACATACTTTAAACAATATCGTAGGAAGCGGTGGTTTTTTTGAAGGTTTAGGAGATTCGCAAATAGTGCCAGGCGTAAACTTAAAAGCTGCTTTAAACTTTGAATTAGACGCTTTTCGTCAGTCGAACATTAGTTTAGAAATTGGGTTTTTAGCCGAGGCTTATACTAAAAAAATAAACATTATGGCTTTAACAGAAAATAGAAATTTGTTTACTTCGGGTTATGTTACGATATTTTTTGGAGGGAAGAAATAGATAAAACATTTTTTCTAAAAACCCCTTACAAGCACTTGAAGGCTCGTAAGGGTTTTTTTTGTATCAAATTAGTAAGATGAAAACTAAAATCTGCGAACTTTGTAAAACTGAAGATACTACGCTTTTCCGAATCCAAATTCAGAAAGGCAAAACGTGGATTTTTGTTTGTGAATCTTGTTGTAATAAATCCAAAATTTTACCTAATTATCGTTACGGTGGCACTTGGAAAGGTTATCGGCATTAATCATCATCCTCATCTTCCTCCATCTTCTTTGCAATCTTCACAAAAGCACTTCGTTTCGGAGCAGGCATTTTGCTCTTTTCACCTCTCATAGTTTTCCAAATATCTTCATTAAACGCTACATCAGGAGCAGCATCTTCGTGTGAGAAATCGAAATTAGTTTTGCGTTTTCCTGTGTTTACCGCTACGTTTCGGGTGTTGATGTCCACATTGGGGGCAATTGAAACGTATGGACTTAGATCAATATTTTTAGAAAAACATCTAAATAAAGGCGTTGCGGCGGCATCGTATTGACTCATAGGAGGCAATCCCAAAATCAATTCCATCGTCCGCAACATTCCAGAAGTTGAATACATGGTATGGTCAACGAATTTCCGTTTGGTGTAGGGACTAATCACGTAAGCCGTTGAACGATGGGCATCAACGTGGTCTGAGCCGTTTTGGGCATCATCTTCCAAAATAAAAACGGCTGATTCTTTCCAAATTTTTGATTTTGAAAGATGTTCTATAAACCGTCCAACGGCTAAATCATTATCGGCAATGGCGGCTTCAATACTATACGAACCCTTGCGTGAACCAGAAGTGTGGTCGTTGCCCATTCTGATACTACTAAACCTTGGAACAGCATTAATAGAAATCAAGGAATCAATATCCTCTTCCCATTGTTTTTCACGGTCAGAATCTTTGAAGTTCATGTCCCAGCCGTGATATTTTTTACAAACATTTCCTCTCACACCCGCATAATTTCCTTCGGGTCTGTCGGCAAATTCTCCGTAAGTTCTAAATGGAATATTGGCTCGTTTACAAAAATCCCAGATAAAACCATTTTTAGGATAAGCAATTTCTCGCTGACCTTCATAATCATACGAACCTCCCCGACCACCGTAGCTCGTTACCCAGTTTTTTTCCACAAAATCATTGGCATACGCCGCCATAGACCAGTTATGACCATCAGCAGATACTTCAGCATCTACATAAAAATTATCTAATAATACAAATTCTTTAACCAATTTATGTTGATTCGGCGTAAGTTTTTCTGGGAAAATACACAAACTTGGATCGCCATTTCCTTCCTTAACATCCCCCAAAACTTGGTCATAAGTTCGGTTTTCTTTGATGATATAAAAGACATATTTAATGGGCGACTTCCCTCCTACTTTCATTGGGATAGGATTGTCGGATTCCCCCATCGCCATCGTTTCTTTTTGCTTACTGTATGGCGTATTTTGAAAAACTACTTGCGAATAAGCGGATAAAGTAGCCTCATCGGGCTTGGAAATAATAGACATTGTCCCTTTGAACAAGCCCCCAATATACTCAATGACTTCTTTATTAGCTTCTGGATTCGCCCCTACTTCCTGTGGTTTTTTCTTTGCCAAAGGATTAGGACCTTTTGGGTTGGGTTTTGAACTAAAGCCTTTGCCATTAGTTACATAGATTTTGTCGCCAATCGTTTTCACCGAAGTCGGATACCAACCCGTTGGAATAAAACCGTTTGACTTGCTTTTTCCTTTCTCCGAAACATCAAATACTGCCAAACAATTATTATCAGCATTGGCTATATACAACGTTTTTTCATCGGGCGAAAGGGCAGCCCCATTGGGGGTAGAACCTACGGGGGCATTTGGGTATAATGACGCAGAAATATGCTCAATTAACGTTTTTGAGCTTGTCTCTATCACAGACACTGTATTGTCGTTACCATTTGGGACGAAAAGATATTTCCCATCTTTCGTAAAAACTATATCATTGGGATTCTTATTGGTAGCAATTTCAGCTCTAATTTTTTCTTCTGAAATATCATAAATTACTACCTTAGCACCTCCCCAAAGGGTAATATACAATTCATCCGTATTGGGTCTTATCATACAGGTATATGGCTCATTTGACAGCTTTACTTCTTTAACCATCTTCCTCTCTTTTAAATTACAGATGAATAATGATTTTGAATCTTTTGCTACAACAAATAGACGATTATTTTCAGAATCCACACATAGCCCAGCAGGTGAAATTCTGGCTTTGGGTTCTCCTAACTTTATTTCTCCATCTTCAACAAGTTGCTGATTTTCAATCTTATAAACCACCACAATATTGTCATTTCCACCCGAGGCGTATAAATATTTTTCATCAGCACTGAATGATAAACCTACCCAAGATTTTTTGATAACAATATCGTCCAAAACCTTTTCTGTAGCCACATCAATAAGCGTAATGCTTTGTGTACTTTGCCCATTATTAGTAACTGCTAAGAATTTTTTGGAAGGAGAAACCACAAGATTCAAAGGTAAATCACCCAGATTCAAACTCGTTCCAACTGGCGTTAATGACCAGCCATTTGAAAGGGTTACTCGTTTGGCTGTAAGGCTTTCGAGCAATGTGTTATTGCGTTTATTAGGATTTTGTTTTGGGTTACATGCTACACAAAATATGAGTAGCGCTACAGCAAAAATTAGGTTTTTCATTTGTTGATTTTTTTTATAATGAAATTGTAACAAAGGTTTAAACATTTTTTGAGAAAACATCAATGAAAAAGAAAATTTATCAATTATTTGATATAAGATTTCAAATAGGCATGTCAGCATTTTTATAAATCATCTCCTTAATCCTCGTTTATAAAAAAGTTATATCAGCATTCAATTATTGAAATATAATCGTGAATTAATATGCACATCATGTGTATTTTTCTCTACAAATAATTTACTTTTTTTCGATAAAATATTTTAGTATATCCCATTACAAATACTTTAAAGGCATTTTTATAGAATAACTCCATTTTGGAATGAATTTAGTAATTCATCAATCGAGTTCAATATGATAATTATCTCAACCGTAAATAATTCAAAACTTAATCTTAAAAATTTCTTAACAATGAAAAATGAAAAACAATCAACTGGAAAAATGAGTAAATCAATGGCAATGAGTGAGGGTTCTTTTAGTGCCCCAGAAGGACTTCATGAACTTTTTGTAGATGGACTTAAGGATATCTACTGGGCGGAAAAGGCATTAACAAAAGCCATCCCTAAGATGATCAAAAATGCAACTTCTCAAGACCTTATTCAAGCATTGACTAATCACTTGGAAGAGACAGAGGGACAAGTAACAAGATTAGAAGCGGTATTTGAAAGTGTTGACGAAAAAGCACAGACTAAGAAATGTGATGCTATGGATGGCTTGATTAAAGAAGCAGAAGGAATTATGTCTGAAACCGACAAAGGAACTATGCGTGATGCAGGAATCATTGCAGCAGGACAAAAAGTTGAACATTATGAAATTGCTACCTACGGCACATTGGCAGCTTTCGCTGGTATCTTAGGATTGGAGGAAGCAAAAAGTTTATTAGCTGAATCATTGGCAGAAGAAAAAGCAGCTGATGAAAAACTAACAGAAATAACTCCTTCTGCCTTAATGGTTTCTGATTCAGAAGGCCAGTATGCATAATAAATAAATTATTAACTTAGAGTTATTAAATTATTTTAGTGTGCTATATTTCAATTAGTTACAAATAATCTAATGCACTCTTTATTATTATTTTATAAGATATTACGAGTTATTTATTACGACCTCAATGAGCTAATTTTTATTCATTGAGGTCTTTTTATTAAACCTTTCTTAAAAATTGTTAATCATGGAAAACCAAAATATTTTAAATGAAAATGACAAATTGAACGAGTTAGAGCAAAATAGGAGAAGTTCAGACGGTCAATTTTTAACTACCAATCAAGGACTTAAAATTAATGACAATAATAACTCTCTGAAGGCTGGAGATCGTGGCCCCACGCTTTTGGAAGATTTTATTTTACGAGAAAAAATTACGCATTTCGACCATGAAAGAATTCCAGAAAGAGTGGTTCATGCTCGTGGAACTGCTGCTCATGGAGTATTCAAAGTATATGATTCTATGGAAAAATATACAAAAGCAGGTTTCTTGACAGATACTTCCAGAGAAACCCCTGTTTTTGCCAGATTTTCAACGGTTGCGGGGTCGAAAGGATCCTCTGATTTAGCCCGTGACGTACGTGGTTTTGCTGTGAAATTTTATACTGAAGAAGGAATTTACGATTTTGTGGGTAATAATATTCCTGTATTCTTTATTCAAGATGCCCTAAAGTTTCCAGATTTGGTTCATGCCGTAAAACCAGAACCAGATAGAGAAATTCCACAAGCAGCATCTGCTCATGATACCTTTTGGGATTTTATTTCTCTCATGCCTGAAAGTATGCACATGATTATGTGGGTAATGAGTGATAGGTCCTTACCCCGAAGCCTACGCATGATGGAAGGTTTTGGCGTACATACATATCGTTTAATTAATGAAGAAGGCAAAAGCTGTTTTGTAAAGTTCCATTGGAAGCCTCTGC
>JANPIG010001167.1:0-1288 GCA_031424875.1 Cytophagales bacterium | reverse complement strand
CCTCTATCACGCAAAGGTGGCACAAAAATCGGAACTGTATTGAGGCGATAATAAAGGTCTTCTCTAAATTTGCCACGTTCTACGGCGGTCAATAAATTAATATTGGTGGCCGCCACAACTCGTACATTTGTTTTCTGAACTTTAGAAGAACCCACTCTGATAAATTCACCATTTTCAAGCACCCTTAAAAGCCTTGCTTGCGTTCCCAGAGGCATTTCTGCAATTTCATCTAAGAAAATAGTACCGCCATCAGTTACTTCAAAATAACCTTTTCGGGCATCAATTGCCCCTGTAAAAGCCCCTTTTTCATGTCCAAATAGTTCAGAATCAATGGTGCCTTCGGGAATTGCCCCACAGTTTACCGCAATGAATTGCCCATGTTTTCGGGCAGAAAGATTATGAATAATTTTAGAAAAAGACTCTTTTCCCGACCCACTTTCGCCCGTTATTAGCACGGTCATATCCGTAGGGGCAACTTGGGCAGCTACTTCAATGGCATGATTCAGATTTGGCGAATTGCCAATAATTCCGAAACGGGCTTTTATATTTTGTAATTCTGATTGTTGCATTTGTTTTTCGATGTTCGATGTTCGAATCTCGATGTTTGTATTATCAGAATGTCATTTATCCTTTTACAAAAAGTCAAGAATAGTTGAACACTCTTATTCAAATTTATTTCTTGGCATTCATCCCGAACATCGAAAATCGAACCACTATTTTACCGCCTCACCCTTCAAAGTAGCCGAAGAGCATGAGGTTACTTTCACCATTACGTAATCACCTTTGCGGAACGCCACACCGTTAGAATTTTCTTTTGGAAAAATCACTACTTTGTTTTGGTCGTTTCTCCCTTGTAAAAAATCTTCCGAACGTTTGGAAAAGCCTTCTACCAATACTTTATGCACTTTTCCAATGGCTAATTGATTTCTTGTTTCCGAAAGTTTCAGTTGCAAATTGATGATTTCCGCCAAACGTCTTTGTTTCACATCAGCAGGGATATCATCGGCTAATTTTTTGGCGGCTGGCGTGCCAGGGCGTTCGGAATAAGCAAACATGAAACCATAATCATACTTTACGTATTCCATCAAGGATAGGGTTTCTTGATGTTCTTCTTCGGTTTCTGAACAAAAACCAGTAATCATATCCTGAGAAATTCCACATTCTTCGCCCAATATATTTCTGATGGCATCAATGCGGTTCATGTACCACTCACGGTCGTAAGTACGATTCATCAATTTCAAAATTCGACTGCTACCACTTTGGGCGGGTAAATGGATATATTTACAGA
>JANPIG010001166.1:0-4437 GCA_031424875.1 Cytophagales bacterium | reverse complement strand
ACACAGAAAATAATGCTTAATCTAAAAACTTTTGAAGTTTGGTTTATAACTGGTAGCCAACATTTATATGGAGAAGAAACGCTTCGTCAAGTTGATGAACATTCAAAAATCATTGCTGATTCATTCAACAATGCCTCACAGATTCCGGTAAAAGTAGTTTTTAAACCAGTTGTGAAATCTACCGAAGAAATCACCGCCATCTGTAAGGAAGCCAATGCTACCACAAATTGTATTGGTATTATTGCTTGGATGCACACGTTTTCGCCCGCAAAGATGTGGATTAATGGTTTGAATATTCTTCAGTTGCCATTATTGCATTTGCACACACAATTTAACCGTGATATTCCATACTCAGCCATTGATATGGACTTTATGAACCTTAACCAGTCGGCTCATGGTGATCGTGAGTTTGGACATATTATGTCTAAAATGCGGCTGAATCGTAAAGTTGTGGTTGGGCATTGGCAAGCAGAATCCGTACTTGAAAAAATCAATATTTGGTCACGGGTGGCAGTAGGAAAGCACAAAATGAAAACCATGAAAGTGGCTCGTTTTGGCGATAATATGCGTTACGTGGCGGTAACAGATGGTGATAAAGTTTCGGCTGAAATGAAATTTGGCTTTGAAGTAAATACGTATGCAGTTGGTGATTTAGTACAGGTCATTAATCAAATCTCGGATGCTGAAATTCAGAATTTAATTAAAGAATATGAGGCAACCTATCAAATGATGTCTTCTTTGGCAAATGGTGGAGCGATGCGTTCTTCCTTGGTAGAAGCTGCCAGAATTGAATTAGGGTTAAAGGCATTTTTGGAAGATGGTGGCTATTCTGCTTACACCAACACGTTTGAGGATTTACACGGAATGCGTCAATTACCCGGTATTGGTTCACAACGGATGATGGCGGCGGGTTATGGTTTCGGTGGCGAAGGCGACTGGAAAACCTCGGCAATGGTTCATATTTTAAAAGCCATGTCGAGTGGTATGGAAGGTGGTACTTCTTTCATGGAAGATTACACCTATCACTTCAATCCTGCTAATCCTATGGTTTTGGGTTCGCACATGTTGGAAATTTGCCCAACAATTGCCGACGGACTCGTGAAATGTGAAGTTCATTCTTTAGGAATTGGTGGCAAAGAAGACCCTGTTCGTTTGGTTTTCAACGGACAAGAAGGACCCGCTATCAACGTTTCTTTGGTTGATATGGGAAATCGTTTCAGGCTCATTGTAAATGAAGTTGAGGCAGTAAAAGTAATCGAAGAATTTCCGAAATTACCAACGGCTCGTGCTTTATGGAAACCACAACCAAGTATGGAAATAGGCTTGCAATCATGGATTTTAGCGGGTGGAGCTCATCATACGGTTTATAGTCAATCATTAACAACCGAATATATGGAAGATTTAGCAGATATGTTGAACGTTGAATTAGTAGTTATTGATAAAGACACAACGATTCGTGGCTTGAAAAACGAATTGAGATATAATGAGGTTGCTTTTAAATAAGGAAAATTGTAAAAATAAGCGTACCGTTTAACTTCTCGAAAGTAGAAATAACTTTCGGGAAGTTCCATCAAGTCAAACATGGTACGTTTAAATTTACAATTCCTCTAAAATAAAGAAAATAGACAATTATGAGTTTATACAAAACCTTAAAAGAAGAGTGTTACGAAGCAAATATGCGACTTCCTAAACTCGGTTTGGTACTTTTTACTTTTGGAAATGTCAGTGCAGTTGACCGAGATAAAGCCGTTTTCGCCATCAAACCAAGTGGGGTTGATTACGATTTATTAAAATCCGAAGACATCGTAATTATGGATTTCGATGCAAAGGTGGTTGAAGGTGTCATGCGTCCATCATCCGACACAAAAACGCACGCTCAATTATACAAAAATTGGGATGATATTGGTGGAATCACGCATACGCACAGCACTTACGCCGTTGCATGGGCTCAGGCGGGTATGGATATTCCCATTTTTGGCACTACTCACGCCGACCACACGCACCAAGATATTCCTTGTGCAGCCGTTTTAACCGATGAAATGATTCAAGGTGATTATGAGTATGAAACGGGTAATCAAATATTTGACTGTTTTAGAGAAAAAGGATTATCCTATGAAGAAGTTGAGATGATTTTACTACAAAATCACGGCCCCTTTACTTGGGGGAAAAATGCTGAAAAATCAGTTTATAATGCCGCAGTTTTAGAAGAAATTGCCCGAATGGCGTATCTGACATTACAAATAAATCCACTTACTCCTCGCATTAAAGACACGCTCAGAATGAAACACTTTGAACGCAAACACGGCAAAAATGCCTATTACGGACAAGGTTGTTAAGGCAACAACGCATAAGTATTTGACCCACTTATATCCTATCACTATTACCTTACAAACTTGTGCCTAAAAACTTCAACTTATGCCTTATCAACTTTTACTTAAAAATAACTATTCAATTTGAACTTACAATAATATGAAACTTGGTTTAGAAACCCTCGACTACTGCATTTTCTTTATTTATTTCGTCATCGTTTCCAGTTATGGTTACTGGGTTTATAAAAATAAAGGCAAGCAAAATGGTGGCGACTCAAAAGACTTTTTTCTTGCCGAAGGTTCATTAACTTGGTGGGCAATCGGTGCTTCTATTATTGCTTCAAATATCTCTGCGGAACAATTTATTGGCATGAGTGGGCAAGCATTTCAATTAGGAATTGCTATTTCTGTTTATGAATTATTGGGAGGGGTTTCGTTAATCATCGTGGCAGTTTATTTCTTGCCGATGTATTTGAAAAACAAAATTTATACCATGCCACAATTTTTGGCTAAACGTTATGATGAACGTTTGGCGACAATTATGGCAGTTTTCTGGCTATTTTTATACATTTTCGTAAACCTTACTTCCATCATTTATTTGGGAGGCATCAGTTTAGAAAAAATGACGGGATTAAGTTTCATGACTTGTACTTTATTCCTCACCGTTTTTGCCGTGATAATTACCTTGGGTGGCATGAAAGTAATTGGCTATACCGACGTAATTCAAGTGGTTTGCTTGATATTTGGGGGTTTAGCAACTACTTATTTAGCCCTTGATTTATTGTCTGATAAAGTAGGAACGGGTTCGGGTGTTTTTGAAGGATTGAGTTTGATTAAAGAAAAAGCGGATAGTCATTTACACATGATTTTTACGCCAAATCAATACCAAGTTCATGATGGTCGTGGTGGATTTATTGATGCTTACCGCCAATTGCCGGGGATTATGATGTTTATTATCGGAGGACAATGGGTGAATAATTTAAACTATTTTGGTTGTAATCAATACATGACTCAACGTGCTTTAGGGGCTGATTTAAAAACTGCTCGAAATGGTGTTTTATTTGCCGCTTTTATGAAAATGTTGATGCCGTTTATTGTGGTTTTACCAGGTTTAGCCGCTTATGTAATCTTCCAAGAAAATGCGGATGCTTCGATTGTGAATGGCATTACGCAAAACGGAATTGTAAAACCTGATAATGCGTATCCAGTATTATTAAATCTGTTACCAGTGGGTTTAAAAGGATTAGCTTTTGCCGCCCTTACCGCAGCCATCGTAGCAAGTTTAGCAGGAAAAGCCAACAGTATTTCAACGATTTATGTGTTAGATATTCATAGAAAATATTTCAATAAAAATCTTACTGAAAAACAAACCGTTTGGACAGGAAGAGTTGCTATTGTGGTTGCCTTTGCGATTGCGTTGGTTGTGAGTCCATTTTTAAGAAACTTTGGACAAGCCTTTGAGTATATCCAAGTCTATACTGGTTACATTTCACCCGGTATTTTAAGTATTTTCTTGTTAGGTTTCTTCTGGAAAAAAGCAACTGCTAATGGTGCTTTAACGGCGGCAATTTTAAGTATTGCTTTGTCGTCATGGATAAATTATCAATTCCCAGAATTCCCTTTCATGAATCGTATGGGCGTTGTTTTCTGGATTTGTTCATTGGTTCATATCATCATCAGTTTGATTGAATCGAAAGGAAAAGATAATCCAAAGGCTTTTTTAGTAGATAAAAAATGGTTTAAAGTTGAACCAGTATTCCGTTATGGAGCTATTCTTATTGTCGCTATTTTCTGACTTTTCATTCATAAATACCCTTCATTATAATCGTCCAACTATTAGTTTAAACTTAAGCAGCATTAAGGCATGCAAACATCCCTTCAGGGAATAGGGACCTTGTTTACCTCGAGGCTCTTATTACATCTGCAAAAACCCCGCTAGCCGTAACTTCTGCACCCGCACCTGCACCTTTCACTACTAATGGTTGTTCTTTGTACCGGTCGGTATAAAATAAAACTACATTGTCTTTTCCATACAGATGATAGAGATCATGATTGGGATCTATATGCTGTAAACCAACTGAAGCAGACGCTTCCCCAGCTCCTTTTTTCTGGGAGTTGTAGGAAGCAA
>JANPIG010001165.1:0-1955 GCA_031424875.1 Cytophagales bacterium | reverse complement strand
AGAATTCCCCAAAATATAGCAGCTCCAAGAAATTGCTTTCGATACTTTTCTGTCATTTCCCAAAAACTTTTAGTTTGTCCCAATATAAAACCTAACATTACTAACAAGAATGAACTTGTAAGATTCAATTTGTCGTGAATTAGATTATGAGTAGTGGGTGAAGTTTTGTCCCACATCCAAAACAAAATCATAAAGGGAATCATTAATAAGTAGATGCTAATGGGCTTTAAAATAAACTGATAAAACATAGCCAACAACCGTTGCCCCTTTGGCGAACGCAAGGAAAGAAATAATGGAATCCCGACCAATGAATATATCCACAAATAAACGATGAACCAGAGATGATGCCACGAAAAATTGCCTTTAGGATAACCTACAAATTCAAAAACACTTGGGTAAAATTGCCAAAAAGTACCTGAAAATTGATGATTTAAAAGTCTTTCAAAATAAACTTGTGGCGGTACTATGACAAGCATACCAAAGACTATTGGAATAAATAATCTTCGGGTTCGTTCCCCTGCAAAAACCCATCCAGAACGAGATTTGAAGGCAAAACTGATACCCACGCCCGAAATAAAAAATAATAATGAAAGTCTCCATTGATTAAAAAATAGCATGGGATAAGTCAGACTTTCTATAATGACATTATTTTTAACATGCCAGCCCCAAGGCACAAAGAACATTCCAGAATGATAAAAAATGAGGATGGCAAAGGCGATTACCCGAATCCAGTCGATAAAATATTGTCTTTCTTTTTGCATGGTTATTGTTTTATTTAAAGAGCACTTTATGGAACAAATACTTGACGAAATTAAAATCTTGAAAACAAAAAAACGTCCTTGCTAATAGCCAAGACGTTCTTCCCGATAAAATAGTACAAAGATTTTAGGTGTTCCTAAAAATCGAGGGAGCCACTCCTACAATCTTTTTGAAGGCAGTATTAAAAGCAGATTTTGAATTATACCCAACTTGTTCAGCAATCTCTTCAATCTTATAATTTGGGTTTTCGAGTAATAATTTTTGAGCTTCTTTGATACGATATTGGGCCACCATATCGAAAAAACTCTGCCCCAAACTCTCATTCAAAATTTGTGAAAGATGATGTGGTGAAACAGATAACTGTTTTGCCAGAATCGGTAAGGAAAATGAAGAATCAAGAAAAGGTTTTTCTGTGTCCATTAATTCTTGAAGTTTTGGAAGGGTATTCTCCTGAATTTCATTAGTTAAAGACGATCGTTCATATTTCTTGACACTTTTATTTTCTGGATGAAAAAAAGTGGATTGCCGTATAATATTAATACTAATAATATAGATAATCAGGGTTAGGTGAGCCGCAATCAAATGGTCGCCAAGGTCACGGGGGAAGATTTTTTTAAATAAAATAAAAGAAATAATGATTGACAAAAACCAAAAAATAACTCTTCTTGCCCAAGTCAAATTTTGGTTTTTGGTAGAAAAGAAAGAGAGGTTTTGATTTTTAAAGTGTTTTGACAAAATCCAAATATTGACCCCAATATACATGCACCAACTTATTAACATTAAATGATTTACATATTGTCTTATCCAATAAATTTGAGGGTATTCATAATTTATTCCATCATTAACCTCGGGTAATTCTGGATAATATGAACTAATATAGGCATTATATTTCGCTAAATTATTCAAGGGATAAAATGTGAACATTAGATATAAAGTCCAAATCAAAAATGGAAAAAAATGCAAATATTCTATTTTCTTAAAAGTTGAATCAACACTTTTCTGAATGTACAAAAATAGCAAAGGAGCAATCAGAAAATTGGTAGGTTCAGCAAAATCTATTGACCAAATTACTTTAAACATATAATTGGTATAGCAAAGAAGTATTTCGCTAATCGCAAGCACAAAACACAGTAATAATAAGCCCAAAAACCGATTTGCCAAACGATTTCCTTGTTTACCAAATAGAAAAAAGTAAG
>JANPIG010001164.1:0-1095 GCA_031424875.1 Cytophagales bacterium | reverse complement strand
ATTGGTTTTCAGCAAAAAATACCCAAAGACAGCGAACATAATACTTGGTTTTCACCAGTCATAATTGCCAAGTTTTCTCCATCTGACCGGATAAGTATTGCAGCCAGAGGTGAATATTACGCTGATAAAAATCAAGTTATTGTTGCAACAGGTAGCACAAATGGTTTTCAGACTTACGGAAATTCTGTCAATATTGATTATAAAATTACAGACAACGTAGTTTGGAGAAGCGAGTACAAAATACTTAGGAGTAAAGATGAAATTTTTGCTGGAGGTACACAAAATGATAATCATTTATTATATACTTCTTTGGCAATTTCTTTTTAAATGGAACAATCAGCAGAATTCTTCTTAGATTTAATTCAAAAATCGAAGCGAGGTAAATTCAAAATTTACATCGGGATGAGTCCGGGCGTGGGCAAAACCTATCGGATGTTGATAGAAGCCCACGCTTTGCTAAAAAATAATATTGACATTCAAATAGGGTATATTGAAACCCATAATCGTAAAGAAACCCATGCTTTACTGGACGGGTTACCCATAATTCCACGCAGACAATTATTTTATAAAGGCAAGGAATTAAAGGAGTTTGATTTGCAGGCAGTGCTAAATCTTCATCCTGAAGTAGTGGTTGTAGATGAACTGGCACATACCAATATTAAAGGGTCAAAAAATGAGAAAAGATGGCAAGATGTCATTGATATTTTAAATGCAGGTATCAGCGTTATTTCGGCGGTAAATATTCAGCATATCGAAAGTTTAAATGCTGATATTCAAGATATTACGGGAATTGACGTGCAAGAAAGAATTCCCGATTTGGTGTTACAACAAGCAGACGAAGTAGTAAATATTGACTTGACTGCCGATGAGTTAATTAGCCGTTTAAAAGAAGGAAAAATTTATGATTTGCATAAAGTAGAAACAGCAATGAATAATTTTTTTCAGGCAAATAAAATCCTACAATTACGTGAATTAGCGTTGAAAGAAGTAGCCCATCAAGTAGAACGTAAAGTAGATACGCAAGTGGTGAAAGGACGGATGAAACAAGAGCGATTTTTGGCTTGTATTAGTTCAAATGAAGAAACGGCAAAAAAT
>JANPIG010001163.1:0-9847 GCA_031424875.1 Cytophagales bacterium | reverse complement strand
TAACTTCGCTAACCAGTTCATTTAGGTGTTAGTATTTGGCATAACTACCTGAATTACAGAATACTAAAACATAACACTTCACTAAGCAGCAATTTCTTTTTTGGAAAAAACGCTGTTTAAAATTCGGACAAATTTGGAGTCCAGCCGAAATCCCGCTGTTTGAGCGTAGCGAGTTTCGGGATTTCTTGATTTTTTTGTTACTTTTTGTATCAAGACAAAAAGTAAAGGGCTAAAAATTGCTAAAAATTATATTTTCTCAAACTAAATATCCATCCAAGAAAGCCAAAAAAGAAATTGCTGTTCACTAAGCTATCCATCTATAACTTAAAAAGTAGCTCTACCCCTACCTAAAACTTAAGCCCAAACACCTAAAACCTCCTCTCCACAAAATCATCAATTTATGTGATTTACTTGGGTTACTGTTTTTCGGAAATTTGACTCAAATACAAAGAGTCTTAAATCTAAACGAAAACCGTACTCATGGAAAAATTAATGCCTAATTTTTGTCGGATTGTTCGGGCAAAAATTTACTTCACCCGCACCCGCAAAATCATTCCACTTCAAGATATTATTATGCTCCAAGGGGAAGTAAATTATACGCTTCTGCACTTACTGGGTGGGCGTAAAGTATTGATTCCCAGAACGTTAAAATTATTTGAATCTGTCCTCGAAAACTATGATTTTCTGAGAACTCATCGTGCCTTTATCATCAATTGTGAACATCTGCAAAGCATTGATGATGAAGGACTTTCTATGCGAATGACTAATAATTTACTGGCTACCATTTCGAGAAGAAGAAAGGATAGTGTCAATCAAAGATTACAAATAGAACATTGAATTCAACTGTTTTAAAGCTCATAATTCATTGCTCAAAGCTCATTGCTAAATAATTAAACATAAAAATAAACGAACATGAAAAAGCAAATTTTTACAATTATTCTATTTACGATTGTTAGCCTCAATGTTGTAGGTCAATTCAGATTTGACGGTGGCATCAATAGTCTCCGTTTGCAAACAGGTGGCGTTGATAGACTGTACATCCACCCCACAACAGGTAATATTGGTGTGGCAACAATATCTCCAAACGCCTTGATGGACTTGAATGGAGACTTGGCATTAACTAAAAAATTAACCTATACAACTGCAGGTGTTCAGAATGCCCTCGACCGACAAGGGGCATCACGGATTTATATAAGTGGAACCGTCACACTCAATGGAATTGCGGGCGGACAGGACGGGATGGTTATTTTTCTCTATACTTCCCTGGGATCTACTCTTACCATTAACAACGAAAGCGTTTTGGCATTGGCTGCCAATCGAATTGCCACGCACACAGGGGCAACCGTTACGATTACTGCCCGAGGGGGTGTTTCAATGATTTACGATTCTTCACTTTCCACATGGCGGATTTTTGGATTTGCCGATGAAAACTCAACTTGGAATGCCAAAGGAAATGCAGGTACAAATCCAACTTCAAACTTCATTGGAACAACTGATAGTCAAGGATTTGCAATCAAAACCAACAATTTGGATAGAATGAGGGTTGCAGCAGGAGGTAATGTGGGAGTCGGAACACAATCGCCCGATACAAAACTCCACGTTGAGGGAAATGAAAATAACGGAACAGATGCCGCTTTCAAAGTGACTACAACGGGTGGTGGGGCCAGTATGCTTTTTGATGGAAATGAAATAGATGGGGCAAGTAATGGACCGATTTATCTGAATAACAACTCAACGGGTGGTGTACATATTGGAGCAAATGGAACAGGTTTGAAAGAAATTATTAAAGTAACCGTTTCTGTTCCAACTTTTACCGTTAGTGCTAATCTTTGTTCAAGTCAAACTGTCAGTGTAACTAATGCTGCGGTTGATTCTGCCGTAAGTGCCTCGCCAGATAATGGTTTTACTTCGGGATTATTCATTGCCTACGCTCGAGTTAGTGCAGCGGGTACTGTGCTAATAAGAGTTTGTAATTTTACAGGGTCTTCTATTACGCAGAATACTTCTGATTTTCATGTGGCTGTGGTTAGATAGTTTCCCTAAAATTATACCGTTAAATAAATTACCTGTGTGAAAACGCAGGTTTTTTTGTTTTCAAAAAATAAGAAACTACATTTGAGAAGTATAAAACCTCATCACTAATCCATCATACTACCTTGAAAATCAAACTGTTAGTCTTCTTTTTAGGATTATCCGTTTCGCTCTTGGCTCAGTCTCCTGAACCAACGGTACTCTCTATACGCATTAATGGACAAGAAGAGTCATTTAACCCAAAAGTACCGCTCCAATTATCTGCCTTAGACGATGATTTTGTGATTCAATTTCGACCTCTTCCCAATACGCAATACCAATATTTTCTGGAAAATTATGATAAATCTTGGGGGAAACACCCTATCCAATTGTACGACAGAGTTTGGGGCTATATTTGGCGAGTTCCGATGAGGTTTTTTTGGCGGGAAGTTACCCCGATGCCTCCCAAGCCCTTGCCAATATCCGCAAACACAAACCCGATGTGGTGTTGATGGATATACAAATGCCAGGGATTTCTGGATTGGAAGCCCTCAAAAAATCAAGGCAGAAAGCCCAGAAAAGAAGATTTTGATGCAAACGGTCTTTGATGACGACTATCGAATATTTACGGCCATTTGTTTAGGAGCAAATGGTTACGTTTTGAAAAGCCCCGACCCTGACGATATTCTGAAAACCGTCATGGAGGTATATCACGGGGGAGCATGTATGAGTCCGAGTATAGCCGCCAAGGTGATGCAGATGTTCAAGAACCAATTTGTGCAATCGCAAAAAGAATATATAGATTTGACCGACCGTGAACGAGAAGTTTTGGGCTGTATGGTGAAGGGCATGAGCTACAAAATGATTGCCGATGCCTGTGCATTAAGTTTTCATACGGTGCATTGGCACGTCAAGAATATTTACGAAAAACTCCACGTAAATTCAGCCCCAGAGGCAGTTGCTAAGGCGATTGAAGGAAGATTAGTATAAATCATTTTACCAATAAGTACCCGTTAGTAATTAGTTTATGTTAAAATCGGAGAAATTAATTTTCCAAGATTTTCCTAATTGAGCTAAACATCGCTCGACCGCATAGAAAAGTGTTTCTTTGTTTAGATAATCTTTTGGGTCAATTTGTTCTTTTTTGATTTTACGCCAGAGTGTTTCAGCAATATTTATATGTGATGAGTATGGAGGGATATAAAAAATATATAATCCTTTCTTTTCCCAAAAATTCAATTGTTGTTTGATAATTTTGCTCTGTGTTTTGATATTAGTGATACACATTTTTTACAGATTATTTCCACCTTAAAAAAATTTCTACTTTTAGGCTGGGTATATAGTGTTCTGTTAAAAGGAGAGTTAGGCAAATTTATCAAATATTTTAGCCTTTTCTTAATCCTTTTTGCTCTCATAGATTATTTTTATATTACGGGCTACAAAGCCCCTGGCGTACTTATGACTATTGTTGGCTTTTTTATGGTGTTATGGCCAATGCTATATTTGTGGTTTTTATATCATCAACATAATAGAATTTCTATATACAAAATTCCTTATTTCTGGTTTAGTATAGCTCTCATTATGGCTCATATTTTAGGCTTATTATTCTACTTCGTAGGAGAAAAAGTTTATAAAATAGATTTTATTTGTAAAAATTTCAATAGTCAGAAATATCATAACTATCTTAAGGCACTGCGTTTTTGCGTATGGGTTTTGGCTCGCAAAATATGTACGATTTTTACCAAAATAATTTAAAGAAATAGCACCTACTTCTACAAAACCACCCGAATTGGGGGGTATAACACGTTCAGATTTATAAGAACTTTGATACAAATATCAAGAGTCTTATTCTAAACGAAAAACGTACCCATGAACAAGCTAATACCTCACTTTTGCGAGATTATCAAAGTAAAAATCTATTTTTCCCGAACACGAAAATATGTCCTAATCGAAGAAATTATCATGCTCGAAGGCATGATTAATTATACTCATTCCTCATCTACTATTAGGCTATAAATGCTGATTTCCATAGCTTTAAAACTGTTTGAGAGTGTCCTCAGAAACTATAACTTCCTCCGAACGCATCGGGGGTTCATAATTAATTGTGAACATTTGCGAAGCTTTGATAATGAGGAATTTTGATGATTCTGACCAATAATTAATCCTGCAACTTTCGTGACGGTCTTGTAGGTATCCAATGGTTCAACGGAGTTAATAGTCTTGAAGCATGACGATGCTACCATAACAAACGAAAGAATTATAACAAACACAGGTAGCGACGCAACCATCTCGGGCAGAGGAGCAATTTTGATATATCATTTTACAGGGTGGCGATTGATTGCGTACGCATTATAACAATAAAAGGCGGAAGACGAAAAGCCTTCAATAGAGTAGTTAAAATAACTAACTTAATAATCAAAATGGCTTCTATTAGCAATTTAAGATTGAGTATTGTACCGTGGTGGGCAGTACTCGCAAATTAGTTACTGTGAGTTACAATGTGTGTTTTACGCCAAGTGAACTACTTGATGGTTCGGTATTTGATGAAAAAGTATCGCTCCGTGGTGATGACCCAATCTGGGATGACCACTTAATTACACTTTCATCAACCAATATTAAGGCAATTCCTACGCCAGTTCCTGCCCCTGCGAGTTGTATGGAAAGGAAAGTGGTAAGGAAAGTATCCAGAAAAACGCTTGATGAAGATGGAGATACCATCATTTTTGGGGTGCCAGTATTCCTTGACCGAGACGAAGTTTACGCCTGAGTAACGCTTACCCTTACCCCCTTTAATCCAAGAAGTTCTTCAGCAGATTCTAATGTAATCGAAAAGCAATTTGGACCTATTTAAAACTTATGAATCAAAATATTGAAAAGCCCGCATTTGTGGGCTTTTTGCGGTACATGTGGCATATTCAAAGCCAACAAAATCTTCAAAAAAACCGCCATCTAAAAAGCCAAGAATTGTGGGGCTTTATCACCCACCGTACAAGAAAATTGACGATTAAATGATAATCATCAGAATCTTGATACTTTTTGTAAAATTTATCGATCATGGTGAAGTCAATCTTGGAATGTGGAGATTTGATTTTAATAACCACAAATTTCTTTGGCTCGATATGTTCCTCCAATGTTTTTGGTTTAGAATTTTTTTAGCCCATAGAACGTTTAGAAGCATATTCAAGGGTACGAGTTTTTAATAATGCAACTTGCAATTTCAACATAAATTAATCCTTCATGAGGTAAAAAACTGCCCTCAAAGTGGAGTCCAGTATCCCTGATAGCGGATTTTCGGCCCATTAGCGGTTTCTGCATTAAGTAAATATATAGTTTCACAAAAAATTCCCCCTCTCCAACAGAAAAGGGGGAATTTTTTATATCATAATTTCCTAATCTCTAACCCTATTCCACCTCCGCATACTCCTCAATCGCTACGCAGCTACAAATCAGATTACGGTCGCCGTAGGCTGAATCAATTCTGGAAACGGTAGGCCAAAATTTATTGGCTTTCACATAACTCAATGGGAAAACTGCTTTTTCACGAGTGTAAGGTCTGTCCCAATTTTCGGTCAAAACCACTGCTTGCGTATGTGGTGCGTGTTTTAACACATTATTTGCCTTATCTGCGTGTCCATTTTCTACTTCTGCAATCTCTTCACGAATGGCAATCATGGCATCACAGAAACGGTCTAATTCTGCTTTTGATTCTGACTCTGTCGGCTCAACCATTAAGGTTCCTGCTACTGGAAAAGACAATGTTGGAGCATGAAAACCATAGTCCATCAAACGCTTGGCGATGTCTTCTGCCTCTACACCCGCTGATATTTTAAATGGACGACAATCCAAAATCATCTCATGGGCACAACGTCCTTCCGAACCTGTATAAAGTACGGGATAATGTCCTTCCAAACGTGCTTTGATATAATTAGCATTCAAAATAGCGGTTTCGGTAGCACGAGTCAAGCCATCACCACCCATCATGGCGATATACGCATACGAAATCGTGAGGATAGAAGCCGAACCGTAAGGAGCTGATGAAACAGCCGATATACCTTCTTTACCCCCTACATTTTGCACCACCGCATGATTTGGCAAAAATGGAACTAACTGCTTGGCTACACCAATGGGTCCCATGCCAGGTCCACCGCCACCGTGCGGAATACAGAAAGTTTTGTGAAGATTTAAGTGACAAACATCCGCCCCGATAGTTGCTGGCGATGTTAAACCTACTTGGGCATTCATATTTGCCCCATCCATATATACCTGTCCGCCAAACTCGTGAATCATAGCACAAATTTCTTTGATAGATTCCTCAAAAACCCCGTGTGTTGAAGGGTACGTAACCATCAAACATGATAAATTATCAGCATTTTGTTGGGCTTTTTCTCTTAAATCAACCAAGTCTATATTACCATTTTCATCACATTTAGTAACTACAACTTTCATTCCTGCCATCACTGCCGATGCTGGATTTGTACCATGTGCCGACGATGGAATCAAGGCAATGTTACGGTTGAAATCACCTCTTGATTCATGATAAGCACGAATCACCATCAAACCTGCGTATTCTCCTTGAGCGCCCGAATTAGGTTGAAACGACATGGCCGCAAAACCAGTAATCTCTGAAAGCCAGTCGTTCAATTCGTCAATCATAGTGGAATAACCCAATGCTTGATTTGTAGGAACGAAAGGGTGAACGTTGCCAAATTCCTTCCAAGTAACTGGAATCATCTCAGAAGTAGCGTTCAATTTCATCGTGCAAGAACCCAAAGAAATCATGGAGTGAACCATTGATAAATCTTTATTTTCCAACTGTTTCAAATACCTAAGCATCTCATGTTCAGAATGATGTGTATTGAAAACAGGATGAGTCATATATTCAGACGTACGTTTTAGACTATCAGAAAAAGCATAATTTACTTTATGATAAAGCGAGAAAAGTTCTACTTCTGCCGTTCCTATTTTCTCGAAAATAGAAATAATATTCTGAACATCTTGGAGGGTACAGGTTTCATCCAATGAGATGCCAATATAGGTATAATCCAAATAATATCTAAAATTGATACCACTCGCCAATGCTTCTTTTTTAAAGGCAGTTTCATTTTCACCAATGTGTACTTTAATAGTATCAAAATACTCGGTTGTTTCTATGTCATAACCTAATCTTTTGATTGCTAGAGCCAATAAATTTGTCAATCCATGTACTCGATTAGCAATGGCTTTCAAGCCTTTTGGACCGTGGTAGATGGCAAAGGCTGCCGCCATTACCGACAATAAAACTTGGGCTGTACAGATATTAGAAGTAGCTTTTTCACGGCGAATATGTTGCTCACGAGTCTGCAAAGCCATCCGTAAGGCACGGTTGCCTTGAGCATCCACAGATACCCCGATAATACGTCCAGGTATATGTCGTTTGAACTCATCTTTAGTAGCTAAAAATCCAGCATGAGGTCCGCCATAGCCCATTGGAACACCAAATCTTTGCGAACATCCTACTACAGCATCCGCACCCATTTCACCTGGCGATTTGAGGATAGTTAGTGCCAATATATCAGCCGCCACAACTACATTAATTTCTAATTCGTGGGCAGAAGCAATGAGATCGGTATAATCGAAAATTTGTCCATCGGTAGCAGGATATTGCAAAATCATCCCGTAAATATCTTCATGGGTTAAGTCTATCTTTTGATGATCACCTACCAATATTTTAATACCAATGGGAGTAGCACGAGTTTTCAGCAAATCAATTGTTTGCGGATGGCATCTTTCAGACACAAAAAATGTCTCTGCATTCTTTTTAGAGCCTTTTCTTTGCCCATAAAGCATGGTCATGGCTTCGGCAGCGGCAGTACCTTCGTCCAACAATGAAGCGTTGGCAATCTCCATTCCAGTTAAATCAATAACCATAGTTTGGAAGTTCAAAAGCATCTCTAAGCGTCCCTGGGCAATCTCTGCTTGATAAGGCGTGTAGGCAGTGTACCAAGCGGGGTTTTCAAGGATATTCCGTAAAATTACCGAAGGTGTGTGCGTATCATAATATCCCATACCGATATGCGACTTAAAGGTCTCATTCATCTCCGCAATTTTCTTGAAATCGCTCAAAAATTGGGCTTCCGACTTTGCTTTAGGCAAATTCAAAGGTTCAGTTAAATGAATGGCAGGTGGAACAGTTTGATTGATGAGTGTCTCGATAGAATCAACCCCAATAGTTTCCAGCATTGCCTTACGGTCTGCTACATCAGAGTTATTGTGGCGATTCTCAAATTTTTCTTGATACAAAAAGTCTATTTTCATTTTGGAAAGGGAAAAGCAAATAATATTTATCAATTAAAAATTATCAAAATTATAGCAATTAAATAATGGTTTATTATGTAATATATTACACAAAATTAAGCAGTTTTGCGTTACAAATCAAAACCAATTATTGAACTCATTTTAAATTATAACAGGCTGTTAAAAAAAATTGTTCTAATAAAAAGTTGTTAGAACAATTAAATTATTTTTTCTTGGAATTGTACAATTGTATGTATTGCATAAAAATTGTTTATTGATGTTACTCACAGCAAATTGGAGAGTGTGGGCGTGAAACGGTTTGCGGTGGCTTTGGCGGAGACCGTGCCACGCCTAAATAACACCTCAATACCATTATAATTTGCGTAATATGAGTTATTTATACAAAATTGTATTCCATTTTTCGGCATCCGTGGCGAGTACGAAAAATCAAAATTATCATCTGAAAAACATAAAACTAAAAGTTTAAACAGTTTCATTATAAAACCGTAATATTTGTAAGTATTTTAACTAAAATATTAAAAATGATATTAAAATCTTTATTGGTTACAGGAATAATACAAGGTCTTTTCTTGATACTTTTATTGAAGTCTAAAAGAGAGAACGTTATTTCTGATTATCTATTAATGATTTGGTTTGGTATTGTTTCTTGTCAATTATTGTTTTACTACGATAATTTAGCCGCTATCCCTTTTGCTCCAAATTTTATGCAAGTATTAGGATTTTATTTGCCTTTGATAAGTTCTCCAATACTATATTTATACATCTATTCTTTTTCTGTGGGAAATGAATTCTTATGGACAAAACACTGGATGCACTTGTTGCTCTTCACAATTTTCAGTTTACTTTGCTTTTACCTAAATTTTGTCAATTCAGCCAACATCACGTTCAGCAATGGACTTCCTAATTTTGACGATAATTTGCCCTATTGGCTTCAACATATTCTAACAATTCCATTGGCTTTGATTCCAGCTTTTTATACAATTTTGAGCTTACTCATTCTTATAAAATATCAAAAAATAATCCCCGAAAACTATTCTTATACCGAGAAAATCAACCTCAATTGGCTCAAATGGATAGTAATATCACTTTTAATACTGTTTGTTACGTTATTTCCACTCATTACTTATGGCGTAAATTTAGGGCTTGTTTCTCACCAAAATTTATTCGCTGTTGTGGGTAGTATTCTCACTTTCTACATCTTTTTTATTGGTTTTTTTGGCATACGTCAAATAACCGTTTTTACGAATATTCCCGTTGAGATAAATTCCGAGAAGGCTACTAATCCAAAACCAAACTACAAGAATTCTGGATTAAACGATGAAATGGTTGAGGAGTTATTCCAAAAGTTAGTTTTATATATGAAAGAAAACAAACCTTATTTGGATGAAACCCTAAGCCTTGTTAGTTTGGCAAACCAATTAGATTTAACGTCCAATCAACTATCCCAAATTATTAATCAAAAAGCTTCTTCCAATTTTTTCAATTTCATTAATAGCTATCGTGTAGAAGCAGTCAAGGAACGATTGAAAAATTCTGCCTTTGC
>JANPIG010001162.1:0-3937 GCA_031424875.1 Cytophagales bacterium | reverse complement strand
CTAACTTAAAAATTACTGATAACGTCAACAGAACTACCAAACACGAAGTGGCAACTGAGCAACTCAGTGCCTCTAACGTGGTAAGTGAAGATTCTAAGGTGCATTATGAGGCTGGTAAAACAGTTAAATTATTGCCAGGATTTTCAGCAAAAAGAGGTTCAGATTTCAAAGCTAATATTGGAAAAATTGAGGCTTCTTCAAGAATTGCAGGAGCTGAGACAAGTGAGAAAATGGACATGTACGCTTATCCTAATCCATTTGATTCAGAGAAAGCAGTTCAGATTCAATACTATGTACCAAAAGCTGGTAAAGTAACTTTAACGGTTACAAATTTGATTGGTTTGAATATTGCTACTTTGGTGGATAATCAAGAAGTTACAGCAGGAGATCATACGGCTTCTTTCTTAGGTAATGGATTGTCATCTGGTACTTATCTTTACACGTTAAAGACGGAAACAGGGGCAATGTCTAAAAAATTATCTAAGAAATAGTATTTAACTATATTGGGAGGTTATAAAGTATAGTTTTAGCATTAATTTTCAAAACAAGAAAGACGGACTCAAAAAGTTCGTCTTTCTTGTTTTATGGGAAAATGGTAAATATATTTGTTATAACTAATAACCACTATATGACAAAAATTCTAATTACTGGTGCAGCTGGTTTCATCGCCAGTTGTTTGGTAGATAAATTAATTGCCGATCCAGATAATTTTGTAGTTGGAATAGATAATTTTTTAACGGGCAAAAAAGAAAATTTACCTGATAATAAAATTATGAATTACAAATTCTACAAGGGTGATGTTAATGATTTTCAGATATTGTCTGAAATATTTTCTTATTACAAATTTGATTATGTTTTTCATTATGCAGCTTTGGTAGGGGTAAGAAGAACATTAGAAAATCCACTTATGGTTTTGAGGGATATTCAGGGTTTCAAAAATATTTTAGACCTTTGTAGTAAATCAGCTGTAAAGAGAATTTTTTTTTCATCTTCCTCTGAAGTGTATGGCGAGCCAGTAGAATTTCCACAGCATGAGGATACAACACCATTAAATTCTAAATTGACTTACGCTGTAGTAAAAAACATTGGCGAATCATACTTAAAGGCTTACCATAAAGAATTTGGATTAAATTATACAATATTCAGATTTTTTAATACCTATGGTATACGACAAAGTGAAGATTTTGTTATCTCTAAGTTTTTGAGATCAGCAATGTTGAATCAAGATATTATGATTTATGGAGATGGAATGCAAACAAGGACTTTTTGTTTTATTGAAGATAATATCGAAGTAACACTGAAGATTTTCAAAAATAACTTAGCTATAAATAGTATAATAAATATTGGTTCGGATGTGGAAACAACTATTGTAGAATTGGCTAATTTGATTATTAATAAAATTAATTCCAAATCAAAAATTATTTATTTGCCTGCATTATTGGAAGGTGATATGAGCAGGAGAAAACCTGCTAATGATAAAATGAGGGCGGTTTTGGGTAGAAATTTGATAACACTTGCAGAGGGAATCAAGAAAATGTTAGCCATTTAAAACAAAAAATATTAATGCAAAATACCGCCATCCTATCATTGTTAACTTTAATAATTACCTTCGTTACATCTTTATCGATGAATCGAATTTTTATTCAAAATAAGCCTTTTGCTAACATTAAAAATAATGTAAACCAGATAAGATGGGCCACTTCTCCCAAATCTACTTTAGGAGGAATCTCTTTTTATATACCTTTAATTTTAACTATAGTATTTATTAACTCCTTTCACATAAACAACGGTTCAAATATTTTAACGTTGTCTTTTACAATCGCATTTACTTTTGGCTTTATTGACGATTTCTACCACACTTCTCCATTGATTAAATTTATAGGACAATTTACTTCAGCGTTTTGCTTTATTTATGGGGGAGTGATTGTTCCAATTTCAGAAAACATGATCATAAACGAATGTTTTACGATTCTTTGGGTTGTCGGCATGATGAACTCAATCAATATGCTGGATAATATGGATGGAATTGTTTCTTCAGTTTCCTTAGTGTCTTTGGGACTCGCTTTGATGGTTATTTTTAGTTCAAAAAATCAAAATCTAACGGATGTTATCATAATTACTGCGGTTATTGGAGCATTAATCGGTTTTTTATTCTTCAATTGGAATCCGGCCAAAATTTATATGGGTGATACTGGGAGTCAGTTTTTGGGGGCATTTTTGTCTTGGGTGAGTATCCAATATTTTTGGCAATTTCGGGATTTTCAAGAGGGTGGTATTCAAGTAAAACAATTTTTGATTCCTGCATTGGCTTTTATCATTCCATTGATGGATACAGTTACGGTTACGTTGAGAAGATTAGCTCGTGGCGTATCACCTTTCGTGGGTGGACGAGACCATACTACGCATCATTTGGCGTATTTAGGCATAAAGGATAAAAATGTTGTGAGAATAATGATTGTAATTTCAATAGTTTCAGCATTAGGAGCAATTAATATTTTACCTATTTTAAAGTCCACTGAATGGCATTGGTCGTTTTCATTGGCAACTATTATCTATTATTTAACCGTATTTTTTGGTCTTCAATATTTTTATGAAGTGGCTAAACAAAGAATTAGACAGCATAAGCCAGAAGAAATTAAGGAAAGAATAAGCGTGGAAGGATATGATGAAGTTTTAAATTGAATTTATAATTGATATTTGCAAAAAGCCCTTTAAAGCAATTCAAAGGGCTTTTTGTTTAAGAATTATTTATGCCTTATTCCTCACTACAATATTTTTCAGATAAGAAATTTCGCCTAAATGGAAACTTTCGTGCATGAAAAATGTCCAAATTTGAGAACCTACGGTTGTACCAAAAGGCAATTTGAACTGGCTTTCAGAATCCCAATGTTCTTGGGTAAGATTTGCCAAAAGTTCAATGATTTTTTCTCCTCTTTTTTGAAAAACTTCTACACTTTCCGAAATAGAACCATACATTTCGTTAGGCTGTAAAGGTGTACCTGGGGCGAAATTAACTCGCTCATTTCCATAGCTTTCCAATTTTTCAAGGGGATTCAGTAATTTAATAATCGTATTTCTGATAAAGGCTAAATGCCCGATTTCCCATGCCAAATGGTTTACTTTGTCGTAAGGACGAAAAAATACTTCGTCGTCAGAAAAATTCTCTGCCATTTTTGCTATTCTTTTACTGCTTGATGCAAATCCTTGTTGCATGAGTGGTATAATATTCATTGCTTTATTTTTAAATGGTTATGAAAATCTATCCTTTCTATCCTGACTATGTGGTTGCAACCATTGCTTTATGATGATGCAAGGTATGACAAATTGTGAAATAAAGCATCTCACGGATGGTTAATTTGCCTAAAACAGGATGTGGAATTAAATATTTGTCCAAATCTTCTTCTTCAAAACCATCTACTTTCCTCAAGAATTTATCATTAACTTCTTTGAATTCTTCTATTAAATCAGTTTGATTTGAGTCTATTGAAATTCCCTTGGGAATAAATTTAGGGGAGGCAACGGCTCCTTCAGCTAATATTTGATGATATGTCTGGACAATTTCATCATAATTTTTAGTAGGTCGGTCGAGTTTTCCAAAAAATAAAAGTGTAAAATTAGGCAGAGAAAACGCCAAATTAAGCGGATTGACCGAGAGAATTAAATGTTTAGTGTTTTCGGCAACGGACCATTTGTTATCTTTTTTATAAAAAAAAGCATCATTTTTCGTATGACGAATAGTATCTTCTATGAGATAAAATCCTTCGGCAAGTTTTTGAATTATTTCTGTTTTGTTCATGTGATTGAGAATTTAATGTTAAAACTTAAAAATTGGGCAAATTCAATGAATTTACCCAATCTGTACCACAAATCATTTTATAAAATTTTCTAAATCTTCTAAGGCCATTTTCCAGAGCGTCTGTTTGTATTTTTTTCTAAA
>JANPIG010001161.1:0-2385 GCA_031424875.1 Cytophagales bacterium | reverse complement strand
GAAAATATTCAAAAATATCAAGCGGCACAGAGTCAATTATCAGGTTCTTTATCTCGTTTGATGGCAGTAGCAGAGAATTATCCACAGTTAAAAGCAACTGAAAATTTCTCTGAATTGCAATCACAATTAGAAGGTACTGAAAACCGAATCAAAGAAGAGCGTGATCGTTTCAATGGTGTTGTAAGAGAATACAACAACAAAGTTGTAACATTCCCCAATAGTTTGATTGCCAGTTTTTCAGGCTTCGCTGCCAAAGGTTATTTCCAAGCTGACGCAGGAGCATCAAAAGCCCCAAGTGTAGATTTTGGAGGTGCTAAATAAGTTTTTACAGTCGTAAGTCATAAGTAATTAAGTTCTAAGAGAATGTACTCTTACACTTTCTAACTTATGCCTTACGACTTCTATTAAACTTTCGACTTAAAACTTATAGACTTACGACTCCTATCTTATGTCCCAAAATTTTCTTTCAGATACTCAAAAAGCCGAAATTATTAAGGCAATTCAATTGGCCGAACGCAATAGCTCGGGTGAAATCCGTGTGCATATTGAACAAGTTTGTCTTTCTTCCGATGTTCTTAATCGTGCCGCTGAAGTTTTTGCAGAAATAGGTATGATAAATACTGCCCAACAAAATGGCGTACTATTTTATCTTTCAACTGATGATAGAAAATTTGCGATTTTGGGCGATAAAGGCATTGATAAAGTAGTACCCGAACACTTTTGGGAATCCACAAAAGAATTGCTCCGAAGCCATTTTTCACAAGGCTTATTTATAGAAGGTTTAGTGAAAGGAATTCATTTGGCAGGCGAACAATTAAAGCACTTTTTTCCCTATCAATCTAATGATATCAATGAATTACCAGACGATATTTCGTTCGGATCTTAACTATTTTGTAAACTGTTGAAATGCAAAATATATATTTATAATAATCCGAAATAATAAATCAAAAATCGTAAATCCAGTAAAAGACTTCATGCCCAAGAAAATATATATTCTTTTCCTTTTCCTTTCATTCATTACCACACTGAATGCTCAGGACATACCCGCCAAGCCAAATCCTCCAAGATTGGTCAATGATTTCGTGATGAAGTTAAATCCAAACGAGTTGCAGGCATTAGAGCAAAAATTAAGAGGATATGCAGATAGTACATCCACACAAATTACAATTGTAGTAGTAAAAAATACCGGCGATTCTGACCCTTATGATTATGCTATGAAATTGGCAAAAGATTGGGGCGTTGGACAAAAAGATAAAAATAATGGTTTAGTGCTTTTATGGGCAACTGAAACCCGTAAATTGAGAATCGTTACGGGTAGAGGGATGGAGGCCACCATTACAGATGCTATTTCTAAAAGAATAATCAATACCATACTAAAACCGTATTTTCAAGCAGGAAAGTATTATCAAGGACTTGATGAAGCAACTTCTGAAATCATGAAACGTGCTTCAGGAGAATTCCAAGCTGACCCACAAGACGATTCCGAAGGCTCAATCATTCCAATAATAATTATCATTATAGTCATCATTATTATAATATTTATTTCTTCTAAAAATGGCGGTGGACGTAATCGTGGTCGTGGATTCAATAGCGGTGGCGGTGGTTGGATGGGTCCGATGATTTTCTCATCAGGCGGGTCATCTGGTTGGGGTGGAAGTTCAGGTGGAGATAGTGGTGGCGGTTTCGGCGGCTTTGGTGGTGGAGACTTTGGCGGTGGCGGTGCAGGCGGTGATTATTAATTTAAAGTTGATTACTATCTTCAAAAATCCCCCAATTTAAATTGTTAAGTTGGGGGATTTTTCATTATTACCATCTTGATTTTAATTTTCTATAGATTGCATTATTTTTAGATAAAATTGATTTGGAGTTTAATTATGTTGTATTATTTTGTTTTGGTTAAAAAAAGTTACATTTTTTTTAGGGGATAAAGGTCTTGTAAATCAGGGATTTATGTGGGAGGTTAAAAATATTTTCAATTTTCTTTGGGTTTGTGTTTGGTGGTTTAAAAATAATCCTGCAACTTTGCACTCCCAAACAACGGCAGAGGGTTTGTGGGAAAGGGAAAAAGGTTAAAGGTTTATTAAAACCGCTATAGATTTGTTCAGAAAGTTGGATAGATTTTAAAGAGTTCTTTGAGGCATTGGTAGAAAAGATAGGATATTAATAGTATTCAAGAACAGGAGTTGGTTTTTTGTTATGTTTCTTTTATATATTATAATAGGGCATGAAATAAATTAACTTCATTTTAGTAGATATTTACAATGGAGAGTTTGATCCTGGCTCAGGATGAACGCTAGCGGCAGGCCTAATACATGCAAGTCGAACGGTCGTAGTAATACGATAGTGGCGCACGGGTGCGTAACACGTATGCAACCTACCTTATAG
>JANPIG010001160.1:0-1603 GCA_031424875.1 Cytophagales bacterium | reverse complement strand
TCAAAGCGATTTGGATATTGTTTCAAAAGTTCAAGCGGGCGACCTCCACCATTATACATATTACCAATGTCTAATTGTTGAGCCACTAAATTTGGGTCGGTGTTTTGTAAAATAATGTCAAAAACTTTCACACTCGTAAGGCGAAGGCTAAATTCAAAATCGTGGTTGTGATATCCAAATTTCATTCCTGATTTCTTACACAATTCACCTGATTTGTTAAAAACTTCCATGAAGCGTTTACAGTCATCGAAATTTTTACGAAGACTAACATCCAACCATGGGCTAACTACATATTTTTGCCCTAAAATAGCGGCATCATCTACCGTTTTTTTCCAAGAATCTGTAAAATCTTTTTTAGTTGCATCCCAATGCTGTCCACCCATAACGGTGTGTCCGCTACGCATTACCAATCCTAAATCATCAATAATTTTACGGAACTCTTTAGGTTGAAAACCATAGAATTTACCATCTACATAATTGGCGTGTTCAACGTTTTTATAGCCCATTTCTGCTAATGCTTTCATTGTAGCAATGGGGTCTTTTTTCATTTCATCACGCACTGAATACAGTTGCAAGCCAATATTTTTAGCTTTTTTACCTTTCGCAAATAGCGAGTTTGAAGTCAATAAAGCGGTTCCTGCCAAAGCGGAAGTTTGAAGAAAAGAACGCCGAGAGATTGAATGAGTCATGTTTTGAAGTGTTTTTTGTACAATTTAAAGAAAAAATATTCAATTTAAAAATGAATTTATTTCAATATTAAAAAAGATGAGAATCACCTTCATTATACAAAGGAAGACTCACATCTTTTTTTATACTCATTAATATTCAGCTCTTTGTTGTCAGCCCCATTTTCTGGCCTTCCTTTAATAAAAATGGCATCCCAGACTCCACGGTATTCTCAATTACTCCTTCTAAAATCGCCTCTCTGATTGCTATTTTAAGGATTCCCACTTCTCGTGAAGGTTCCAATCTGAAGGTTTCCATAATCATTTCGCCTGTAATAACTGGCTGAAATTGGCGGAGTTTATCATTGGCTTCTACTTCTTTTAATTTCTCTTCAACAATATCAAAATTGCGGAGATATCGCTTTACCTTTTCACCATTTTTGGAAGTAATATCTGCCCTACAAAGTATCATTAAACCTTCCAAGTCTTCCCCTGCTTCAAACAATAATCGCCTCAAAGCGGAGTCTGTAATTATCTCTTTGGAAAGGGCAATTGGACGTAAATGTAACCTCACGAGCGAACGCACAAAACGCATCTTTTCGTTCAAGGGCAAACGCATATTGGTGAAGATGGTTTTTACCCATTTTGCCCCCAATTCTTCGTGGCCGTGAAATGTCCAGCCTTTCTTCTTATCAAAACGTTTAGTAGCGGGCTTGGCAATATCATGCAAGATTGCTGCCCAGCGAATCCACAAATCATCGGTTTTTTGTGAAGCATTATCCAACACTTGAAGCGTATGATAAAAGTTATCTTTATGCCCCTTTCCTTCTTCGGTTTCAACGCCTTTCAGCCTAACAAATTCAGGAAAAATCTTTGCCAATAATCCACAAGAATCAAGCAATAGGAAGCCATATGAAGGTTTTTTAGCAAGAATAATT
>JANPIG010001159.1:0-1448 GCA_031424875.1 Cytophagales bacterium | reverse complement strand
ATTTGAGCGTGTTGATTTTACATCAAAAAAGTAAGTTCGTTTTCCGGCTCTAATTCTTTTTGAAAACAGTTCTTCTCTATCTCTTTCTTCCACTTTACAAGTATAATTTAGGGTTTGATTTAATGATGTATATTTTTAAACTTTATTTGGTTAAATCATGTCTAAAAATAATAGCTGGGTAAAAATAGGAATTATATTATTTTTTTCAAAAAAAATCTAAAAAAATAATATTTGTTTTTTGTCTGAGAAACATAGTAAATATGAAGGAAAATGGAATTTTACTGACAATAAATTTTATTTAGAACGTTAAAAATGTATTTTTGCAAAATATTGTTGAAGATTATGAGGCGGTTAGTTTAAAAAAATATCCACGAAAAACAATAAAAATGAAAAAACAACTTCTGGGAATCAGTCTAATCTTGGTGGTTGTCTCCACAAATCTTATTGCTCAAAAATTAGGAGATGAATCTTATGGTATAGCCTCTTTTTATGCCGATTTCTTTTATGATCAGCCTACCTCTACAGGCGAAATTCTTCAAAAAAATCAATATACTGCTGCCCACATGACCTTGCCTTTTGGCACTATGGTAGAGGTTACTAATTTAGCTAATAAGCGTTTTGTAATTGTGCGTGTTAATGATAGGGGACCCTATAAACCAGGGCGAATAATTGACCTTACTAAAAGCCCCGCAAAGTGGCTTAGAATTGGGGATCAAGGCTTAGAGAGAGTCAGATTGAAAATAGTAGGATTTGATGGCGACATTATGCTTGAACCTTTTGATTCATTAAGTCTGACGGCTCCCCCACGCTTTGCTCCTGTCTTTTATCAAAAAACTAAACTAAAATATAAAAGATATTATCGTTTAAAGAAAAATTGGCGTAAAAGAAAATATCCACAGTTTAAATATAGACGCTTAAGGGTAAATTCATATTTAAGGAAATTGTCTAAACAACGGAGAAAAGCTTATTTGGAGAGTCGGCGGAAAAAGAAATAGGTAATTAGGGATTGGGTAATTAGGGATTAGGTTTTGTCAAAAACAGGTACGAAATTTGAGTTAGCATTATATTGAAAATTATCGCTAATACCTAATAGCGATTCGCTGCCTTACTCATAACTGTTTACTGATAACTGAACATGGATTTAGCTAAAATAAGAGAATATGGAAACGTAGAATTCCTTGCCAAACAGATGGTGGAGGGATTTATTACAGGACTACACAAATCACCTTTTCATGGGTTCTCGGTAGAGTTTGCCGAACATCGTCTATACAATACAGGTGAAAGTACACGCCATATTGACTGGAAAGTTTTTGCCAAAACCGACCGTCTATACACTAAACGATACGAGGAAGAGACCAATCTACGCTGTCATTTATTGATAGATACTTCGTCTTCTATGTATTATCCTGAGAAAACAAATGGCAAAATGGTGTTTTCTACAATGGCGG
>JANPIG010001158.1:0-2689 GCA_031424875.1 Cytophagales bacterium | reverse complement strand
GAATTAATTTATTGAAATCATCGGAAGGAAAATTTACCTCTTTTCAACAAAAAATAGACTCAAATACCAGTCTCAACGATAATTATGCCAATTACATCTTCGAAGACAGTCGAGGAAATTGTTGGGTTGGGACACAAAGCGGACTTCAACTATTTGACAGAGAAAACAACTCATTTAAGTCAATTGATGTTTTAAAAAACTCTGATGAAAAGTCCAAAAGTTATCCAATTTATTGCATTAATGAAGATAAACAAGGCAATTTATTGTTGGGAACAACGGATAATGGTTTCATCATTTTCAATTTTCAGTTCAATACCACAAAATTATTCAGTCATAAAGAAACCCAAACAACGAGTTTAGAGAGTAATTTGGTACGGAGTATTTTGGTAGATAAAAACAAAAATATCTGGGTAGGCTGTATAAACGGTGGACTCAATTTATTCGACCCCGTTTCTGGTACTTTCGTCAATTATCAGTATCGTCCCGACGAACCAAAAAGTTTATCACAACGCACCATATCAGCAATTTTTGAAGATAATCAAGGAAATCTGTGGGTTGGTACGCACCGAGGTGGTATCAATTTATATATGCCCAATACTGAAAAATTTACGTTATTTAGACAAGAATCTTATCCGAATAGTTTGAGTTATAATGATGTAAAAGCCTTTTGTGAAGACCGAAATGGCAATATCTGGATTGGTACGGATGGGGGAGGACTCAATTTATTCAACCGAAAAACTAAATCTTTTAAGCATTACAAACACGATCCATTTAATCAAAAAACGATTGGTTCCAACGAAGTGGTAGATATTACAGAAGATAGTCAAGGTAATTTGTGGGTAGCAACTTGGGGCGGCGGTTTGTGCTTATACAACAAGAAAGGAGATAGTTTTACTCGATTTATTCATAATGCGAATGATTTCAAAAGTGTCAGCTCAAATTATATTCAGCAAATTTTTGAAGACCACAACCATAATCTTTGGATTGGCACTTATTATGGTGGTTTGAATCTTTTTGACCCTATCACTAAAACATTTTCTCGGATTATTTATGGCCAGCATAAAACCCAACTTTTAGGCAACAATATTTTATCGCTAAGTGAAGACAATGCGGGAAATATTTGGATTGGAACGGATGATGGCGGTTTGAATTGCTATGAATCAAGTACTAAATCGTTTATCCATTATTTCAATAATGAAAAAAAACGGCCCGATTTTCAAATAATTTTTACCGATCGTAAAAATAGAGTTTGGTTAGGGCAAGCAGGGCTTTATCTTTTTAATCCGAAGCAAAAAACATTTACGCTCTTTACAAATAAATGGGGATTATCTACAGAGTTTATTAAAGCAATCGAAGAAGATTCGCAGGGCAATCTTTGGCTTTCAACTTCTAATGGCATTATGCAATTGAATCCTGAAACGCTTTCTGCCAAAAAATATAATACTTCGGACGGTTTGCAAGGACTTGAATTTGAAACAAATGCTTTTTTGAAAACCCAAGAAGGAGAAATTTTCTTCGGTGGAATCAACGGATTTAATACTTTTTATCCACAAAATATCTCGGAAAATACCTTCGTTCCTCCTGTTTATGTAACTGATTTTCAGATAGATAATCAGAAAGTAATTGTGGATAAAGACTCGCCATTGCAATCAGATATTAGCCTTACCAAAGAAATTACCTTAACCCACAAACAAGCAACGTTCTCTTTCAGTTTTGCCGCTTTGAATTATACCGCTTCCGAAAATAATCAGTATGCCTATCGACTCAAAGATTGGGATAAAGACTGGATATATTCGCAAAATGAGAAAAAGGCTTCTTACACCAATGTTAGTCCAGGCGAATATATTTTTCAAGTGCGAGCATCCAATAATGATGGCGTTTGGAATAAAGAAGAATACGCTATTAAGGTAATTATTAAGCCCCCTTTTTGGGCAACTTGGTGGTTTAGAATCTTTGTTTTATTAGTAATTGGAACGGGTTTAGTACAGTATTATCGTTTTAAAAGCACCTTAGAAAAACAGTATTTGGAAGAACAGAAAAAAGAAGAAATGCACCAAGAACAATTGCAGTTTTTTACCAATATTTCCCACGAATTCCGCACGCCTTTATCATTAATTTTAGGTCCTTTGGAAAAATTGAAAAAGGAAAACACCAACGAATCAGCGACTCATTATTACGAATTAATGTACCGAAATGCCAATCGTTTGATGAGTTTAATTAACGAATTAATGGATTTTAGAAAGTCTGAGTCGGGCGTGCTGAAATTGAATGTCATGCATGGAAATTTGGATAGTTTTGTGGCAGAAATTTCTGATGAATTTAGTGAATTAGCCGTAGAAAAAGACATAAAGTTTAACGTCACCCTCAAAAATAAACTTTCAGACACATGGTTCGATCGACAAATTCTTGAAAAAATTGTCATTAATTTACTCAGCAACTCATTCAAATATATTGGCAATGGAAATCATATTGAAGTAGAAATTTTAGATACGATTGAAAAATTTAATCCATCTTTTGAAAATGAGCTTATTATATCGAATGAATTTCGTGGTACTGACCATATTTATATCCGTGTGGCGGATAATGGCGTGGGAATTTCGAAGGAGTCTATAGCCCATTTATTTGAGCGATATTATAAAATCTCGGAGGCTCATTTAGGCTCTGGCATTGGATTAGCCTTTGTGAAAAG
>JANPIG010001157.1:0-3496 GCA_031424875.1 Cytophagales bacterium | reverse complement strand
AATAATTTTTCTTGTAAAAAAAAAACATGATTCGTAATCTTACAACGTTGATTATCAGTACGTTTAGAACTAATTTTTTCATTTAACCCGTTGAATCAATGAAAAAAACCGCCTTAGTTTTGAGTCTATCTGTCCTTACTTTAATTTATGGCACATATGACCCAAGTATTCGTCCCCGAGTTCAAAATGACTATTTACTAACGTCAAATGTAACTCCCAAAATTATCTCTCACAACGAGAAATTGCTTGTTCAACTGCAAAAAGCAGAAATGATCCATTCTGGATTGACACAAATGAAATTTATTCATTTACAAAAAGCATTAGGTAAGATTGATATTGCATCTTACGCTATTGAAGGCAATACGCCCATTGTGCTAATTGAAACCTTAAACCACAATATTAATGTGAAAAGGTTTAATAAAATGATTGATAACTTTAATTCGTTGTACTCATCTGACAACGAAGCGCTGATGAGAAAATATCAAGATTATGCCGACCGAAACTGTCAGAAAATTTATGGATGTGTAGGTTCCGAAGTAAATGCTACATACGACTGGAAGATCATAAAATTTTTACCAAATCCTGAAAAATGCGACCTTGAACCTACAATTACCATGAGTAATGTAATGTTGTATAAATAAGGCTTAGGTGTGTTAGTTGAGAAATTAAACTTACGAACTCAATCAACATCAAAGATAAACAAAGTAAGGATTTTACAAAAAGAGCCTTCCATTTGGGAGGCTTCTTTTTTTAACAGCTTACAAATTTTATGAAAATATCTTCTATCAGTTTTACCGTAGTAGATTGTGAGTCTTTAAAATTAAAAACCTGTCCATCTTCTCTTACATTTTTCAATAATTCAAAATTGAGTGTTTGAATAAGCCAACCTTCCGTTTGAGGTTTTTGAATAGATATAATGCCTTCTTCGGGTAAATCCTTGTCTGGTGGGCAGTATAGAGCGGCATAGCCAAAATTAATATCAACCGCTGGCGACCACTCCGCACTATTAACAGTCTGCGAGACTGCTACATAACATTGATTTTCTAAAGCTCTGGCTCTAGCTCCTATGTGAACACGAGTGGCTCCACGAAGGGTCTCAGTACAACTGGGAGCCAAAAGTAAATCTACTCCTGCTTGTCCTAAAAGTTGTGAGCCAATCGGAAACTCAACATCGTAGCAGATCTGAATGCCAAAATTTCCCCAAGGTGCTCTAAATACCGTCAAATGCTTAGGAGCAGACGAAATACCCCATTCTTCATTTTCAAAGCGAGTCATAAAAAATTTGTCCTGAAAACCTATTTCACCCTTGGAAGAGAAAACATAAACTCGATTAAATATTTTTTCATCTTGAGTTACTGGAAAACTAGGAGCTATTATGATAATCTGGTATTTTACAGCTAAATCAAGAAAAGTATGACAGAAGTCAAGTTCAAAACGCTTTAATTCAATTAATTGTCGCTTAATATCTTTTCTAATGGCCTCCTCAAATAAACTTACCAATTCCATTGAACCATATTCTGGGAAAAGCAATAATTCTGCACCTTGTTGAACGGCATTTTTTACCCAATTTTCGACATGAGTTTGCCACTCTTTAAAAGTGGCATGAGATGTAATAGGATATTGAGCCGAAGCAATAGTAACTTCCATCTTAAATGTTTTTTGTCCAAAATAGCATTGTTTTTTTTGAAGAAACATTATCACCGATATCTAACCAATTAAATTCAGTTTGTAATATAGCATTTTTTTTATAGCCTCTTTTTTTCCAAAATTCATCTAAAGGACGGTAGTCTTCGGGTTTCATAGGATGATTTTCTGGACGTTGAACAGCACAGAAAGAGGCAAGGCTATATTGGACAAAACTTTTAGCATGTTTTTCTCTTTCCTCAAAAAAGCGATTGCCTAATCCTAAACTGCGATAAGGGGACAATAAAATGCTTTCTCCAAAATAAAAAATCTTTGAAATATCCATTCCTGCCTCAAGGAAAGGCTTTTTAACTTCATCAGACTCGTCAATTAAAGGAATACAGGTAGTTGCTCCCACCATTTCAGAATCATCAAATACTGCAAATAAGAATGATTTTTCAGCATCAGAATACACCTTTAAATATTCTTTTTCGTAAGCTAATGTACCTTCATATAGATAAGGGAATGCCTTAAAAACTGTAATTCTAAGCTTGGCTAAATCCTCAAAAACGGAGGCAATTTCTGCTCCAATAAAACTTTTAAAAATCATGTTTATCTTTACTTTGAAACTAATTCTATCCAGAGCGGAAGATTATAATAAGTAGTAATGCGAATTATTTTGTTATTTCTCACCTCCAAAAATGCTGCGGCAGGTAATATATAGGATTGATTATGTGCAGGGGGTAAATCTTCGTCTCCTTTCTTATAAATGCCATTTACGACAAATTCTACAGCAATTCTATTGTTGGAAGGCTCAGTAAAGAAAACCATATCGGTCAAATTTTCATCATAACATTCATCCATTTTCTGAAGAAATGCAGTAAATTTTTCAATACCTAAACGCACCTCTCCCTGATTGGTTTCATGTCGAACTTCTGAATTTACCAGAGCTAACATACCCTGCCAATTTTTCTGATTAAAGAATTGATAATATTGTTGTACGATTTCTAATGTTGTCATTTTTTATAAAATTATTTCCTTTTTTCTATCTTAACTATCTTATCTAAATGGTTGCATTAATGAAGCAACTTGAAGGTCATTTCTCGCAAAGCATCACCATCGCTTGATGAACCACTTTCAACGCCTTTTGATATCAAATCTAACTTTTTAATTTCACCAATAATTTGAACAACTTTCAACAATGGATAATTTCTGACCGCCAATACATAATCTTTTGTAAAGAACGGATTAACACCCAAAACAGTTGCCAAATTGCGTTCTGACTTGTCAGGTGTTGCATGAGTAAGTAAAACTTTTGAGAAGAAATTAAATAATAAAATCACAATCGGAGCCAGTGGATTATCTTTGGGATTAGCCGCAAAGAAATTTACAATCTGATTGGCTCGCAAAATGTCTTTATTAATGATGGCTTTTTGAAATTCAAAATAATTATATTCCTTGCTTATTCCGACGTATTTTTCAACGGCTTCGGCATTAATTTCTTCACCAATTTTGAGGTTAATGATTATTTTATCAATCTCCGAAGCCAAGCGTTTTAAATCACTTCCAACATTTTCACAAAGCATCTCAATGGCTTTTCTGCTTATCTTTTGCCCAGCCTCATGACAATATTCCAAAATCCAATCTGGGATTTTGTTATCATATAGTTTCTTGGAAGACATCATTATGCCCGCTTTGTCAAACGCCTTTACCCACGCTTTGCGTTCGTCAGCGGCTGTTTTGAAAACCAGCACTAAAATGGTGGAGGATAATGGATTTTTAGTATAATTTTCCGAAGCCACCTGCATTTCCTTCTGGTCGAGTCCTTGCAATTGTTGAGCTTCTTTGACTAAAATCAACTGCCTTTCAGCCA
>JANPIG010001156.1:0-5667 GCA_031424875.1 Cytophagales bacterium | reverse complement strand
AGTTCCTGTCTGAGAACCTCTGAGACGAACCGACACCCCAGGAATTCCCTGACCATCGCTCCCCGTGACCCTTCCTGTCACTCGTCTGTCTTGTGCAAATGTCAGAAATGTACTTAATAAGAATACACCTAACAAAAGCATACTCTTCATGGGAGAGTAAAATTTTGTGTTCATAATAAAGAATTGGGTTTTTAATTGAAAAAATTATACTATTGGTTGAAATTATTAATAAAGTTATAATTAAACATAGTATATCTCAAAATGTTTTATTGAAAATTTAGTTATAAAATAATTTTATTTATGGCTTGTATGCTCTTTTACAAGTATTTAGCAAAAATATCTCCTCAATAGTTATATTAAATATTTATAATTTTTATTGATAAATTATCTTAATACAGTCCAATATTTAGCATTTCGATAAATAAGAAAGGAGATAGCAAAATTGCCATCTCCTTTCTTATACTTCCTAATATGCTTTACTATTTTTAAAAACGAAATGTTATATTATCCATCATATTAGTGATAAAATAAATGTTTTTCTTTCAAGCTCTTATTATAATTGTATTATTGACCTCACTATAGCAACTACAAAAAAAAGAGACGACAATTTGCCGTCTCTTTTTGCGCATTTTTAAATATTAATACCCAGTATTTTGCTTTAAAACGCTTGCCCCTACAAGGTCAATTTGACCTTGTGGTATTGGTAAAATAGCGTGTTTAGCTAAATAAGTTGCTCCCTTAAAAGCACCAGGCAATAACACTTGGTCATATTGCAAGTACTTATTGATTGCAGCGACATCCTCACCCCAACGTACTAAGTCATAAAAGCGATAGCCTTCCATTCCAAGTTCCATTCTTCTTTCAAAACGTACTGCAGTTCTTGCAAACTCTTTCGTTGGAAAAGCGTCGTAAGTTGAGATTTTATAATTAGCAGCAGGTTTTCCATTACTCGTTACATAATCAGATGCATTAGCAGCTCTTCCTCTTACCATATTGGTATATTCAAGTGCTTTAGCTAATGAACCCACCTCTATTTCAGCTTCAGCAGCCATCAATAAAATATCTGCATATCTAATAATTGTAACATTATAAGCATTGTAGGTTTGATGTCCCCAACCTCCTGTTTCAGTCAAACCAGCAGATTTCTCAGCTTTTGTAAAGAGGTATTTCTTAGGAGAATACGGACCTGCATTTGGTTGATTACGAATCATGCTGGCTCCTAAATGATTACCCCAATCTAAGAAAGGAATTCCTCTACGTCCAACAGAATGGTCTAATCTTGGGTCTAAATTCCCTTGGTCTAAATCAAATGGTTGGTCTGATTTAATACCCATATCATTCTTTACAGCATTTTTAGCGTCATTGTATGAACCATCTAATAAAGGTAATCCCTTGGCATCTGTACGGAAGGAATTTACGAATTCAAATGTAGGCTGAAAGAATCCGCAACAAGTACCTGGGTCAACACCTTGAATAAAGTTTAATTGTAAGTCAGAATTAGCATTGTTTCCATTTCCAGATTTAACAGTAGCTTGTACTGCAAAAACTGATTCTGAGCTATTATCATTAGCTACTCTATAAATGTCAGAATATTTTGATAATAAAGCATATTTCTTTCCTCCAGTAGTTTTGCCGTTTGCAATAATCACATCAAATAATGCCTTAGCTTCCGTAAACTTCTTTTCAAACATATATACTTTTGCTAAGTATGCAGCTGCAGCCCATTTATTAGCACGTCCAACAGCCGATGATGTTTCAGGTAAGTCGTTGTAAGCTACTTTTAAATCATCTTCAATTTTTGGATATATATCAATATCATTTTTCACTTTCTCAATTCCATTAGCGACATTTAGTGTTTCATCAACATAAGGTACCATATTGAAGTTACGCTTCAACTGGAAATAGAAATGTGCTCTTAAGAAACGGGCTTCTGCCGACATTCTTTTAATGTCATCTGCTTTTACATCGGCATTGGCTTCTTTCAATAAAGCCAATGCTGCATTGGCACGAGATACACCTTCAAAATGTCCTTGGTATGCTTCTGCTGAAAATGGTAAAGTTGGACTATACTCAAATCTCTGAATTGGGTTAATGTCAGAAAAATCCCCAGGGTCAGTTCCCTTGTTTGCATCTCCTCCTCTTATACTTCCCCATACCCAATTGGATGGGCCTGAAGCATAACTTCCTAAACCGCTTAGTTGAGCATAAGCAGAAATTAAACTACCTTCTAAACCAGCCTTACTGGTCAACTGAGCTTTTGACAAAGAACCTGTTGGAGCAACTTCTAAAAAGCTATCTTTACAAGCATATAGCCCTACAAGGAGTATTAGGCTAATAAATATTTTTTGTATTTTATGTATTTTTTTCATTTTTATTTTTATTTAAAATCCAACATTTAAACCAAATGTAAATTGACGAGTCATTGGGAAGTTTCCTAAGTCAATGCCGAAGTTAGTATCCGCAGCACCTGCTACTTGTGGATCAAGTCCACTATAACCTGTGATTGTAAACAAGTTATTCACCGAAGCATGAACACGAACTTTTCCTAATTTAAACTTATTTGCTAATTGACTCGGGAAATTGTACGCTACCGATAAGTTTTGAAATCTTAAATATGACCCATTCTCAACATAGTAATCACTTGATTGTGACCCTGTACTGAAACCATCATTTCCTTCAAAAATTGGAATTTTAGCACCAGTATTTTGTGGAGTCCATGATTGTTTAACTCTTTCTGAAATAGCAGAACCCGCAAATAATGGATAGAAATCCGTAAATCTTTTTGAAATATTAAAGATTTTGTTACCAATTGAAGTATAAAAATAAGATAACACTTCAAAGTTTTTGTATGAGATTTTGAAGTTTAAACCACCTGTAAAATCTGGAACTGGACTGCCCAAATAAGTACGATCATTTGCATCTATCTTACCGTCTCCATTAACATCTTGATATCTAAATCTACCTACACCAGCACCTGTTTGTGGAGGGGCATTTTTGATGTCTTCCTGATTTTGAAATAAGCCTTGAACTTTATAACCATAGAAAGAAGACAGTGAGTAACCCAATTGATTACGGATAGGGTTTACACCTCTAAAGCCTGGATTAACATCTAATAAATAAGTAAGCCCGCCGCCAATTTCAGTGATTTTATTGTCAAGAAAACTTCCGGTAACATCAAATTCATACTTGACATCATTGGTAAAGTTTCCTCTTGTAATAACTTGAATATCAATACCTTTATTGACCATCGTACCAACGTTCACAGATGGAGGCAATGCACCACCAACCGTTTGTGTAATTGGCAATCTGTATAACAAATCTTTAGTATCTTTTTGCCAGAAATCAATAATAAGGTCTAACTTACCTTTCAAGAATGAACCATCAATACCAATATTTTTAGTTACACTGGTTTCCCATCTTGCATCAGGGTTACCAATTCTTGACTGTCTGAATCCACCTACTACTCCACCATTCGTACCGTTAATGTCGTAAGATGAACCACCAACACTTTGCTCATAAAGGTTAAATTGGTTTGCTGGGGAAACATTATTTGAATTACCCATTGTACCATATCCTCCTCTGATTTTCAAGTCCGTAACCCAAGGAAGTTCTTTCATGAATGCTTCATCAGAAATTCTCCAAGCAGCAGAAACCGCTGGGAACACTCCATATCTTGAATTTTCTCCAAATCTTGAAGAACCATCACGTCTAAGAACACCCGTAACAATATATCTATTTTTAAAATTATAGATTGCTCTACCAAAATAAGAATTAAAAGTAATACCATTATCTTTTGTACTATTGGCAGGATTTCTAATATCCAACGTTGAGATTGTGATATAATCAGGATCTCCAGAAAATGGATTACGACCATCAGCATTAACATTTTTACCAAAACCAGTATTTAATGCTTCTTGACCTACGAGTAGTTCAATGCCGTGTACTCCAAATTTCTTCTTATAAGTAGCAGTATTGGTAAAAGTCCATCCCAATCTATATCCGCCACCTTCATTATAAGACCAGTTTACTCCTTTATTTTCAAGAGTTTCATATATTGGACGACCATATCCATATCCATAGAAATTATTATAATTTCCACCAATTGATGACTTCAATGTCAAGTCTTTAATTGGATCAACTTCAATATAGAAATTACCTGAAACTTGGGCATTAAAGTTTTTGTTTAACTTTCCTGCTTCTTGGTTAGCTACAGGGTTTGAACCTTGACCAAAACCAATGGCAGTTGTTCCAGCCCATCCACCAAATTCATCACGCACAGGAATAATAGTAGGAGATCTGAATGCTCCTAAGATATCGTTTTCATCTTGTGAAGAAGACAAACCACCATTTCCACCTTGACGACCTAAAATGGAAAGGTAAGTAAGCTGAATATTTTCGCCAATTCTCACATTTTTAAAAACATCAAATTCAGTATTTACACGCATTGCATAACGTTTTGCACTTTGACTTGCCAAAATACCCTTTTGGTCTTGAAGAGATAAGCCTACATAAAAACGTGAAGCATCACCACCTCCTTCAAAACCTAAAGTATGTCTTTGTATTGGGGCAAATTGTGTCAATTCCTTATACCAATCAGTTCCTGCTTTGTTTGCTTTAATTACTTGGTAAAAATCACCAATAGTTGGTCCAGTAATGTTATATTTTTTAGCTTCTGCTGCTAAGTCAACAGTGCCAAATACGCCACTTTTATCACCTACTTTAAGATAATCTGGTAATACAGGAGTAGGACCCGAACCGTACTGAGGATGAGAAAGAGGAGAACCTGAATTTTTCAAAGCAATCCATGTCCAATCTGCTTGATCCTGAGGATTCATCATTTTTTGTCCTGTGCCTGGGTCAGTAATACCATAAATAGCGTCATAGGTAACGCTCAATTTTTTAGCATTTTTCTTACCTCTTTTAGTAGTATATACAATTACACCATTGGCTGCTCTTGCTCCATATATAGAAGCTGCTGAAGCATCTTTCAACACAGTGGTAGATTCAATATCCTCTGGATTCAAAAAGTTTACACTTCCTACAGGATATCCATCAACAATAATAAGAGGTTCATTACCACCAAATGCTCCAAAACCACGAATACGAACTTGGCTGTCAGAACCTGGCTGACTTGTTGTTACTAATGTCAAACCAGCAACACGGCCTTGCAATTGCTGTTCAACACTTGAAGACGGCACGGTGGTAAGGTCTTTTGATTTTACAGTTGAGATAGCACCTGTTGATTCACGTCTTTTATCAACTGAATATCCAGTTACTATAATTTCATCTAAAGCTGATACATCATCATTCATTGTAACATTTACAGAACTCTGTGTCCCCACTTTTACTTCAACACTTTTAAAACCAATGGCTGAAAAAGACAATATATCTTTCCCTGGTTTTAAACTAATTGCAAATGCCCCGTTTGCGTCGGTGGAAGTACCAGTTTGTGTTCCTTTCAGTAGAACAGATACACCAGGAACTGCCTGTCCATCACTACCAGTAACTTTACCTGTTACTCGTTTGTCTTGTGCAAATGTCAGGACTGTACTCATTAAGAATACTCCTAACAAAAGCAAACTCTTCATGTGAGAGTAAAATTTTGTGTTCATAATAACTAATTGGGTTTTTGTATAAGAAAAATTAAAACTGTGGTTGAAAAAATTT
>JANPIG010001155.1:0-1162 GCA_031424875.1 Cytophagales bacterium | reverse complement strand
AATCGTATCATGAGAACAACCAAAGATGCCTCTGGTAACATGCGAGTTGTATCAGGAGAAGGATCTACAGCAGCTTATCAGAACAGAACGAATACTTTTACCTTCAATGTTACCAGTTCTTTACAAAACTTTTTATCAGGTAGAAATCCAAGCAATGGTTGGATAATTTCTCCGACTATTCTTACTACCAATTCACAAGGTACACGTGGCTTAGCCTCAGGAACAAAGATTTTGAGTTCGGATGTAAGTAGGGCTGTTTTTAATGCAAAAAATATTAAATTAAAGGTTTATTATACATATGTAAGTAAGTAACAATTGACCATTCAATAAATTAATCCGAAGCGGAGGTTCATAATCTGAAATCTCCGCTTTATTTTTGTGGTAATATATTACTGACTTTTTGAAGTTAAATAGTTGAAAAGTAAAAGTAGTTAAAGAGTTGAAGGGGTAAAGTAGTTAGAAAGTTAAAGAAGCCTATAGTTATACTAATGCTTCGGATTCTAATTTTTTAACTTCTCTAACTTTTTAACTCATCAACTTCTATAACTATTTAACTTCTATAACTTAAAAACAAATGTGCGGAATTGTCGCTTATGTTGGGCATCGTGAAGCCTACCCCCTGATTATCAAGGGGTTAAAAAGATTAGAGTATCGTGGGTATGATAGTGCAGGCGTTGCATTATTGAACGAAGAAGGACTAAATGTCTATAAGAAAAAAGGAAAAGTTAAAGATCTTGAAGCATCATTAACGAGCGAAAACCTCCACAGTACCATCGGAATTGGACATACTCGTTGGGCAACTCATGGTGAACCCAATGACCGCAATGCTCACCCACATTATTCTGCCAAAGAAAATCTTGCTATCATTCACAATGGAATCATTGAAAATTATGATTCTATCAAAAAGAATTTACAGAAAAAGGGACACATTTTTCATTCCGATACTGACTCAGAGGTATTCATTCATTTTATAGAGGACATTCAGCAGAATATAGGTTGTTTATTGGAAGAAGCAGTTCGTTTAGCCATGAAAGAAGTGGTAGGTGCGTATGCAATCGTGATTATGGATGCTAAGAATCCAACGCAATTGATTGCTGCTCGTAAGGGGTCACCTTTGGTAATTGGCGTGGGTGAAAACGAGTTTTTCTTCGCTTCCGATGCC
>JANPIG010001154.1:0-3113 GCA_031424875.1 Cytophagales bacterium | reverse complement strand
CAACACTTGGGCAATGGTTTTGAGAGTTCCATAAGACTCTGGTTTTATGGTAGCAGAGTTTACATCAAACGTAATACCTGTTGTAACAAATTTTCCTTCTGTAATCAATTTATTGCGTGTATCGGGTGCTCCCACGGCAAGTCGAAGATTTGAGATCAAATATCTATCTTGAGGTTGGTGAAATTCAGCCACCGCAAACATCAGGGAATTATAAGCGGTTTCAGCCGACATCGCACGGGGCAAATCCCACACTTTCTCTTCGTTCATATAGACCCTTAACCGCTGCTTTTGTCGCCAAATTGATATTCTTGCATAATTGTTTACTTTGGCAAAAAACTGACTCGTATTCGTCTCATTTTTCATCTCGGAATGGTTACTTTTCTCATAAATATTATATCCCGTTCGCCCACTCGAACTACCTGCACCCGTGGGATGAAAATTAACTTCAATTCCACTAACTTGCTCATGCTTAAACCGTCCCCATTTGGTAAAATCCTTCCCGTTTGGCAAATTAGCCATGATTACGTTGAAGGCTGTTGAATAAAAACTAAACTCAGTATTGGTTAAAAGGTCAAATTCTAAGGTGAAATTTTCGGGTAAATTGGTGATAAATTCTGGCAAAAACACGCCATCTTTTGATAATGAAAGCCATTTACCTTTTGTTCCCTCCACATTGACCAATTCCCCCGTAGAATTGGTATTCCACTTGGCAGGGAAATCTCCCAATTCATCTTGGCTAAAATCTTCTTGCACAATCACTTTCTCACCAGGCATAAAGTCAAACTTACTGTAAGTTTGCAAGGAAGGTTTTTTAGATTTTGATCCAACATTATCATCAGCATTACTATTACTCTGATTATTAGCCTGTTGATTAGTATTTTGTTGATTTTCGGCAGGTTTTTCCTCTTTCTTTTTCTTCTTAAAAAGATTTCCAATACCTTCTTCAATTTTATCCAAACCTTTGTCCACACCTTGATAGACTTTATTATTGGCATGGTTCTCTACTGCCCGTTCAGTTACTCTTCCAGGGTTAGTGATAACAATTTGAGCATTTGACTTTAACAATGTCAAAAACAAAATAAACCCAATTAACAACTTGATTTTCATGTATTTAGTATTTTTTAATTGAACTCAAATATAATATCTTGAAATCGTTATTTAAATACCAAAAAATAAATATTGAAATCTGATTTTATTTTCCTTAATTCAACATTTTACTTTACATATCAACCCTATTTGGTTTAACATAAAAAGGTCAAAGAATAGCGTTTAGATTTAGAAATCAAACGCTGTTCTTTGACCTTATTATTTTGAATAGAAATTCTATTTTTCCATATAATCCACTACTAAACTCGCCATTGATTTCATGCCTAATACAAAACCACCTTCGTCAATATAGAAATCAGGAGTATGGTGTGGAGCAGTATCTTTTTCAGTTTTACCCTTGGGAGCTCCTCCTAAGAAGAAGAATAATCCCGGAACTTTTTGTTGGTAAAAAGCGAAGTCTTCTGCCCCCGTAACCGCAGGGGTAATAGCTACATTTTCTTTCCCCGCAATACCTTCCAACGTTGGTATCATTTTATCGGTCAATGTAGCATCGTTGAAAGTTATCGGGCACATTTTAGTGATTTTCACTTCGGCAGTTGCTCCTGCACTTTGTGCAATATTAGTGGCAATCTGCGCAATACGGGCATGAATCATATCCTGAACAATGGGATCTAAAGCACGAATTGTACCATTCATATTTACTTCTTCAGGAATAATATTGCTTCTCACACCGCCATTAATCTGCCCTACCGTAACCACCGCAGCAGATTCAGTAACCGGAGCATTTCTACTAACAATAGTCTGCAAACCCATGATTACTTGTGAAGCCGTTACGATAGGGTCGATACTTGCCCAAGGATAAGCACCGTGAGATTGTTTCCCTTTAATCTTGATTTTGAACCAATCTGAACTTGCCATTGTACCACCTGGACGGTATTTGATTTTACCGATTTCAGTTTGTGCATTAATATGTAACCCAAAAATGACATCCACTTTTGGGTTCTCTAAAACACCTTCTTTTATCATTAAAGCTGCACCACCTTCTTCACCTTCGGGAGCTCCTTCTTCGGCTGGTTGGAAGATAAATTTTACCGTACCTTTCAAATCTTTTTGCATCCCTGCCAAAATCTCGGCAGTTCCCATCAAAATCGCCACGTGCGTATCGTGTCCACAGGCGTGCATTACGCTTACGGGCTGCCCATTATACTCACCTATTACCTTTGAAGCAAACGGAATTTCGACTCTTTCTTTTACGGGCAAACCATCCATATCAGCCCGTAGAGCCACTACCGGACCAGGTTTTCCACCTTTTAGAATCCCAACAACACCCGTTTTGCCGACACCCGTTTTCACTTCGATTCCTAATGATTTCAAATGAGCCGCAATTTTTTCAGCTGTCTTAAATTCACGGTTTCCTAATTCTGGATTTTGGTGAAAATCTCTTCGCCAAGCCACCACTTTTGCTTCGAGCGACTCGGCTTTTTGGGCAATCTTGGCTTTTAAAGCCACTGCATTTTGCCCCCAAGAAGTAGTTGATAGTAATAGTATTAGACTTGCTGATGTAATCAATTTTTGCATAATAGTTCTGGTAATTTTTAGAAAGATGAATGTTTACTTTAAATTACAAAAAAATAGCCACCTAACAAGTTAGATGGCTATTTTTTTGTAATTCATTCATTCTATCATTCACACATTCTATCGTTAAACTTTACACCTCCACCAACATCGCTCCATAAGAATATCCTCCACCAAAAACTGTTACAATAATCTTATCTCCCTTTACGAATTTATCCTTGTTTTCATCCAAAACAATGGCACATCCTGCACAGCCCGTATTTCCTAAATATTGAATATTAGAAAGCATTACTTCGTCTGAAACACCTAATGTTCCTGCCACGTTTTTAGAAATTCTCAGGTTAGCTTGGTGAGGAGCAATATACTTTATATCCTTGATTGTCAATCCATTACGCTCTAAAACTTGCAAACTTGCCTTAGGCATATAAGTACAAGCATTAATGAAAACGTCTTTCCCAAAAGGCATCACAATACCTTTTTCAAGCGGTTTC
>JANPIG010001153.1:0-1698 GCA_031424875.1 Cytophagales bacterium | reverse complement strand
ATATCATCAGTAGTGAACCCCAAAAGTATAAAACTAATACTATCAGTGTTTGATGAAACAATAATAGAAAACGAATAAAGTCCATTTAAATCTGTTTTTTTCTGTTCCCCAAAAGTGCTAACACCCGAAATTCCTTTCCTTTCTATTCCTGTAAACAAAAACTCAAATCCTTCAATAGGCATATTATTGTCATCTACCACTTTCCCAGTAACGATTGTCGGTGTGTTTGGTTTTGGCATTGTGTCTTTAAAACTCATCAAAAGCGGAGGTAGGAACGCAAATGCGTAAATAAAATTTCGCCTGTTCATAATAATAAAAGTTAAAATATAGGATAACAGTATTTGTATTAGTTCTAAAAAAGGGAAATTAAAAAGGAGCCAGACCAAACAGTTGTCTTTATATTGGTGTAATACGAAGTAAAAATACCGAATAAATTGATAGAATTATTAAAAATTGAGTTGAATATTTTAGAAGTTTTAAGAAACTGAAACTTTTAATTTCAGTAGCTATTCAATAAAACCTACTTTTAAAATAAAATCAACATCATCTTTCAAAAACACTCAAAATGTCCGAAATCTCACGTCGTAACTTCTTATATCAAGCGGGTCTTTTGACCTCCGCATCGCTTTTGCCTTGGGATAGTTTTGCCAAAGTTCCCAATCTCAAATTAGCTTATTCTGCCATCACTTGGGGTGGTAAAGATTTGGATGCCATGAAGGATATTGCCTCATTAGGCTTCAAGGGCGTACAATTGCGGGCAAATACTTATGATACCTACAAGACCAAAGTGCAAGAATTGAAAGAGCAAATCATAGCAAATAATTTGGCTTTACCCATGTTTTCGAGTGGAAATGTGGAGATTGACCCTGCCAAAGAAGCCAGTACGATTGACTATCACGTAGCCCATGCCAGTTTTGTAAAAGCCTTGGGTGGAACGCATATTCAATTGACTAATTCATTACGTCAGAAAGACAAAGCCCCCACCACCGAAGAGTTGAAAAGATTGACTTTTGTAATGAATGAAATCGGTAAACAAACGGCTGATTTAGGTATTCAAACCACCTATCATAACCACATGAATCAGTTTGGCGAAACACCCGAAGAAGTGGATGTAATTGTGCAAGCGATGAATCCGAAATATCTAAAATTATTGTTGGATGTTGCCCATTATCATCAAGGCGGTGGCGATTCTGCCAAAGCGGTTTTGCAGTATAAAGACATCATCGAAGCATTGCACCTTAAAGATGTTCAAAGTCCACTGCCTGATAAACCCAATGACCCAAAAGCCTATAAATTTGTAGAATTGGGACAGGGAAATGTTAATATGAAAGGTGTTTTTGAGAATTTAGCCAAGATAAATTTCAAGAAATGGGGCATTGTAGAATTGGATGGCGTACCTGACAAAACCCGCACACCCAAACAATGTGGAGAAATTAGTAAGGCTTTTTTGAAAGATACTATTGGGTTTAAGATATAGATTATTAGACCACTGATTTTACGAATTAGACGGATTTACACGGATTTTAAATACATAAATAATCCTTGTAAATCCGTCCAATCCGTAAAATCAGTGGTCTAATCTTCAATGATAATTGTTTGGATTTTGGATAGTGTCTAACAATTCCTAAATTTGTAGCTAAACATTATGTGATGCAAACAGCTACTTTACATATTCTGCCTACCGCTAAATTTGAAATT
>JANPIG010001152.1:0-15023 GCA_031424875.1 Cytophagales bacterium | reverse complement strand
ACTCGGTCGTTTAGGTCGTGTTTTGGGACCACGTGGATTGATGCCAAACCCAAAATCGGGAACGGTAACTTTGAACGTTGGACAAGCCGTTACAGAGGTGAAAGCTGGTAAAATCGACTTTAAAGTTGATAAAACTGGTATCATTCACGCCTCAGTAGGCAAGGTTTCATTCACGCCTGAGAAATTAGCTGAAAATGCTCAGGAACTTATCAACACTTTGTTGAAATTGAAGCCATCATCAGCCAAAGGAACTTATGTGAAGTCAGTAAATTTGTCTTCTACTATGTCTCCAGGCGTTAAAATTGACCAAGGAACAGTTAAAGGTTTGTAATCATGACAAAAGAAGAAAAAGGTGTAATCATCCAAGAGTTGAGCGAAAAGTTCGCTGCTACTCCATACTTCTACATCACTGATACAGGTGGTTTGACGGTTGCAGAAGTTAATGTGTTCAGAAGAATGTGTTTCCAACGTGGTTTTGAATATCGTGTCGTTAAGAACACGCTTATCGCAAAGGCATTAGAAACGACTGGTGTTGATTATTCAGAATTCAACAATACAGTGTTCAAAGGTTTATCAGGAATTATTTTCTCGCCAGAGAACCCTAAAACTCCTGCTAAATTAATTAAAGACTTCAAGAAAGAAGTTGGCAAGACAAAAATTACTTTTAAAGGTGCATCTATCGAAGGTGGATTGTTCATCGGAGAAGATCAATTAGTTGCTCTTGAAAACGTGAAGTCGAAGCAAGAGATGATTGGAGAAATCATTGGATTATTACAATCTCCTGCGAAAAACGTTATCTCTGCTCTTCAAAGCGGTGGAAACACGTTGGCAGGTATCTTGAAAACACTTTCTGAGAAAGAAGGATAGTAGTTATTAAATTAACAGTTACTGGTTACTAGTTAGCCGATGATAAATCGCAACCTCAATCATGACTGTTGATGCTTTTTTAAAGCAAAAATAAAATAAATTCAAAAAATCGTAAACAATAAAAATCTTAATACAATGGCAGATTTAAAAGCATTCGCTGAACAATTAGTAAATTTAACAGTAAAAGAAGTAAATGAATTAGCAGCAATTTTGAAAGACGAGTATGGTATTGAGCCTGCTGCTGCTGCTCCAGTAATGATGGCTGGTGGTGCTGCTGGTGGTGGAGACGCTGCTGAAGCTCCTGCTGAGCAAACATCATTTGATGTAATCTTGAAATCTGCTGGTGCTTCTAAATTAGCAGTAGTTAAATTGGTGAAAGACTTAACAGGTCTTGGTTTGAAAGAAGCTAAAGATTTAGTTGATGGAGCTCCAAAGGCTGTGAAAGAAGGTGTATCTAAAGACGAAGCTGAAGGTTTGAAGAAATCTTTAGAAGAAGCTGGTGCTGAAGTTGAAGTTAAGTAATTAACGGATATTATTCTTTAAAAAGAGCCATGACGAAAGTTGTGGCTCTTTTTTGGTTTGTTTATAAATTATCTTTGGAGAAGGAGAAATCGTGGGTTTTTAGGTACATTTCTCCAAGGATGATTTTATTGGTTGAGAAATCACTGTTTTTTAGGCACATTTCTCCACCAACAATTATCTTCAAAAATAAAAACCCCTCCAAAACGAATTTTAGAGGGGTTTTTGTTTATTCAACTATTCCACAGGAAAAGGATAATCTTCTACATAAACATCGGTATAAATTTCCTTTGGGTCTGGCCAAGGAGACTCTTCGGCAAATTTTACGGAATCTTCTACTCTTGCTTTAATTTGAGCGTCTATTGCCGCTAAATCTTCTTCGGTAGCGATACCATTATCCAAAATAGATTTTTTTACTTGCTCTATTGGGTCACGCATTTTGTAACCTTCCACTTCTTCTTTAGTGCGATATTTTTGTGGGTCAGACATGGAATGTCCTCTATAACGGTACGTTTTGAATTCTAAAAACGTTGGTCCTTCACCTGCTCTTGCACGGTCTGCTGCACGTGAGACAGCCTCGTGGATAGCTTCAACATTCATGCCATCCACTGGTTCAGAAGGCATATCATACGATTCGCCAATGGTGTATAAATCCGTTACATTTGAAGTACGAGTTACGGATGTTCCCATGGCATAACCGTTATTTTCCACTACGAAAATACAAGGTAGTTTCCAAGTCATCGCCATATTAAAGGCTTCGTGCAAGGCTCCTTGACGAACAGCACCATCGCCAAAATAACAGATAGCTACATTACCAGTTTTGTTATATTTTTCGGCAAAAGCCAAACCTGCCCCCAAAGGGATTTGCGCTCCTACTATACCGTGTCCACCCACAAAACCAACTGATTTGTCAAAGATGTGCATTGAACCACCTTTCCCTTTCGAGATACCGGTTGCTTTTCCAAATAGTTCAGCCATAACCGTGTTTGGGTCAGAGCCTAATGCTAATGGAATTCCATGGTCACGGTAAGCGGTAATATATTTATCGCCATCTTTTAAGGCAGATTTTGCTCCTGATGAACAGGCTTCTTGTCCGATGTATAAGTGGCAAAAGCCTTTGATTTTCTGTTGTCCGTACAATTGACCAGCCCGTTCTTCAAATTTGCGTTGAAGCACCATCGACTCGTACCAGTACATATAAGTCTCTTTCGAGTATTTTACTTTGTTTTCAGCTTTCTTTGCCATCTTTTACAATTGTGATTGAGTAAATGAACGAATGAGTGGAGGTTAAGAATAAACATTGGTTCAGATTTGCAATTTGGTTACAAATAGATTTTAGATTGTTATTGCCACGAATCTGCTGTTAATTTGCAGTACGAAATTACGACAAAACAGATAATAGACAAAGTGTTTTTATTTATTAAGTATCATGGTATGAAATTACTATGTTATGCAAGCATATAGATTAATTGTTTGATTGCAGAAAGTGATTACTTATGGTGAAGTATTTATAAGTAATGAGATGGGTATAAAATAAAAAAGGGCTAAAAAGAAGCATATAGCCTTTTTAGCCCTAATAATATGGAGGTAGCTTATCCCCGTTTAATAGCACGTAGCAAAGCTATCAATATAACTGCTCCAACAATTGAAGTAATTAATACTCCAAAAGTACCACCGATATGAAGGTTGAGTGCTCCAAAGAGCCATCCACCCAACCAACCGCCAACGATTCCTAAAATAATGTCAATCAGAATTCCATAACCGTCTCCTCTCATGATAAGTCCAGCTAACCAGCCAGCAATACCACCAATAATTAAGCTTAATATCATATTTTTATTTAGTTAAAGGGTTTATAATATTTAACAAAAATATATAACTATAATTTTGAAAAATTTGTCATATCCTCAAGTTAAAAAATCATACCAGTGTTTATATGTATTTACAAAAAATTAGTTTAACTCATTTTAAAAGTTATGAATACGAATCTTTTGAATGTTCGGTAAGGGTAAATTGTATTGTTGGGGAAAATGGGACGGGTAAAACCAATCTTTTAGATGCCATATATTTCTTGGCTCTGACGAAAAGTTCTGTTTCTAATCAGGATGCCTTAAGTATTAATCATGAGATGGACTACATGATGGTGGAAGGAGCATTTGAAAGGAGTCATGAGTTGCGAGTTGTGATTGGTGAGTTGGAAAAATCACAAATCATAAATCACAAATCACAAATCATAACTATATCGCTCCAACGGGGGCAAAAAAAGGCAGTTCTTCGGGATAAAAAAGCTTATGAACGGATTTCAGAGCATATTGGCAAATTTCCTGTAGTAATGCTTTCACCTAATGATACAGACGTAATACGTGATGGAAGCGAAGAAAGACGTAAGTTTTTTGATGGGGTCATGGCGCAATTAGATGCTGAATATTTGGAAAATCTGTTGCAGTATAATCGACTTTTATTACAAAGAAATTCGCTTTTAAAACAGTTTGCCGATAGAAATTATACAGATGATTTGCTTTTGGATGTTTATTCAGACCCTTTGATAGAAGTTGGCTTAAAACTGTATCAAACCCGTAATCAATTTATTAGCGAATTTTTACCTATTTTCAAAAAGCACTACGCAACGTTATCAGATGCCCGAGAGGAAGTAGAGATGATTTATGAGTCGGAAGTGGGGGCAGATAATTTTGCCCAGGTTTTCAGAAGAAATCGTCAGCGAGATTTGGCGGCTCAACGTACTACCATAGGAGTTCATAAAGACGATTTTATCTTTGAAATAAATGGTTTTACGCTTCGCAAATTTGGCTCCCAAGGCCAACAAAAATCTTTTGTGATTGCCTTGAAATTGGCACAGTTCGAAATGCTTTCACAGCAAAAGGGCTTCCCTCCTATCTTATTATTAGACGATATTTTCGATAAACTCGACGACCGCCGTATTCAGCAATTAATAAAGATGATGGTTGATGGTACGTTCTCGCAGGTTTTCATCACCGATGCCCGACCTGAAAGAACGCACCAACTGCTTGATAATCTGGGTGTTGAGGTAAAGTATTTTGAGATAAAGAAATGAGTTACACTTTCTTCGCAGGATTCCCAAATACAGTCTCTCTTGCCTTTACATTTTCAACCACCACAGAGCCCGCTCCAATTCTGGCACTTTTACCTATTTTCACACCACTCACTATGGTTACGCCCGTACCTATAAAAGCATTGTCTTCAATAGAAACCCCTGAGCCGATGGTGCTTCCTGCTCCTATTTGGACGTAATCACCAATTTCTGCATCAAAATCTATCAAGACTTTGCTTTGTAGAATATTATGGTTTCCAATTTTTGCACGTGGGTTGATTATGGCTCCTGCCGCTATTAAATTACCATAACCCAAGGTAACTGTTGAAGAAATTGTGGCCTGATCATGAATAGCATTTACAGGTTGAATTTTACGTACTTCAAGGAGCATTTCAACGATACTTTTTCTTAATTTGGCATCATCTGTTGCTACAAAAGCCTCACATTTTTTTCCGATAAGTTTGGTAAAGCCTTCATCATCAGTGCTTCCCATTACCACTACATCATCAATTAGGGTATTGTGTAGTTCTGTTTTATCATCTAAAAAAGCGTAAACGACTACTTCGTTACGTTTAAAAATATCAAGGGCAACAGCTCCTAAGCCATTTGCTCCAAAAATTATTACTGGGTTTTGCATATTTGCATTGAATGATTTAATGAATGAGTGAGTGAGTGAGTGAGTAATTAGAAGAAATATCAATTCTGAATTACACCATTTTTAATCGTATAAACGACTTGCCCGTCTTTAACTAATTGAAAATCAGCTTTCGAGCCTAATCCTATTTCATTTTCTGAAACGACTTCTAAGCCCTCTGCCTCAATTTCATCAGTTCCGAAAAAAACTGACATATCACCAATTTCTTCAATTTCAGAAGCTGTTGTGAAATAGTCTTTTCCCTTCACAGGACGTTCGGTGCGGTTAATGGCTAAGTCAGTTTTGAAGGTAGTTTCGCCTTTTTTGATGGTAACATTTCTAATAATTAAATCAAAAATGGCTTTACTATTTTCGGGTAATTTATCGTATTCTTTTATATTATTTTTTTTGAAATTTTTACTCGCAATTGACTGTAAACCAGTAAGTAGGGCCACAAAATTGAGTTTGCGAATGTATTGTTTTTCGGGGTCATCTTTACGTCCTCCTGATTCTATCAAGATTAAGCTACCATCCCATTCACGTCCCCAAAATTGTATATTATCGCCAAATGCCCGTGGTTCATATTCCGAAGACCACCGCCCCACTGAATTAGGAATATAAAGTTGAATAGCTTGATTCATCCCTACGATAACTTTCATGGCTCTTTTACGATTTGAACTTAAATCTTCTGCTTGATTGAAAGCGGTTGCTAAAAATGAAACGGTGGACAAATTCCCAGATTTTCCTGCTGAGTAACGACGATTTTTATCGTGTAAATTAAAAGCAAAATCTGGTTTTACATCAAAAATCAATTGTTTCAAAAGCCTTCCTTCTGGCGTTTGAAGCGCTAAAGCATCCCGATTCATGTCTATTCCTAAAGCGGTATAACGTGTCCAAGCCTCTGCCCCGTCAGGATTTAACATGGGAATAAAATAAAAAGTGCATTTTTTAAGCAAATCAGTTCTTAGATTGTCTAATTCGGAATCGTTAAGGAGCTGCGAATTATTTGTTTTGTTTTCTAAAAAATTAAAAATATCAACCATTGCCATCGTGGCCGTTGGCTCGTCTCCGTGCATCTGCGACCATAGCATCACTTTAGTTTTTCCCGTACCACATTTTATCAAATAAATATCTCGCCCTTCTGAAGACTTGGTAGCAACTGACACCTCAAACAGCTTATTTTGCTTTAAACTATCAATCCGGTTCAGCAAAGTTTGATACCCAAAACGACGTTTAGTGATGGTTTTTTCACGAAAATTATCGTGTGCATCATACATTTTATACATTTTATGACCAAGTCTCTGTGCGTATGTATTTGATAATGAAATCATTGTAAAAATTATTAAAGTTAATTTCATAACGAATTGTACCACAGTCTTTAGCCTGAAATGCGAGTACAAGAAACAGGCTAAAGCCTTTGGTACAAAGGTCTTCATCATATTTTTGCTAAAGTTAAACCTCCAAAAGTAGCCAAAATACATAGCACTACATTTAGTAAAACATTCAATAATGCTTCGGAAAGGCGGTTGTTTTGAATTAAATGAAGGGTATCATTAGAGAAAGTGGAAAAGGTACTAAATCCACCACAAAAACCAATAGCGATGAAAGTTCTATAATTAGGATTTGTGAGCGTTTTTGCCTCAAACATTCCTATCAAAAGTCCTAAAATAAGACTTGCAAGCACATTTACGCCTAACGTTCCCAAAGGAAAAGTACGCATAAATTGAGTTTGGATAAATTTTCCCAACATAAACCGAAAAATACTTCCCAAACCTCCGCCCACAAAAATGAGTAATAGTTGATTCATCTTACAAAGTTAAGAGGATTTTAAATTTTCTATACCCTTCGTATATTTACGAAACAAAAATTACGAACATTGCGTTAAAATGTTAATATAAATTGGTTAATAATAGCGTTTTAAATTCATTTCTTGAACAATATGCTTATCAAAATTGCCTTAATTGTTGGAACATTCTTTTTTATGGAGGGCGTAGCGTGGTTTACGCACAAATATATTATGCATGGGTTTATGTGGCGTTGGCATCGTTCGCACCATGTACATCATAATGATCCTTTGGAGAAAAATGACCTTTTTGCAGTAGTATTTGCTGTAGTTTCTATTTCCACTTTTGCTCTCGGAACATATTTAGAGAACTTGTGGTTTTTGTTCTGGATTGGTTTTGGAGTGTTATGCTATGGCATTTTCTATTTTATTTTTCACGATATAATTGTACATCGAAGAATCAAAATAAAATTTATTGCCAAGCACCCTTATATGAAGCGAATTATGAAAGCACATTATGTTCATCATAAAGTGCATACCCGTAAAGGTGCAGAAGCGTTTGGATTCTTGTATGCTCCAAAGAAGTATGAGTGATTAATTGTTGAGCAGATTATGTATAGGTATTAATATGTTATTGGACTAAATTAAAAATTCAGCCCAATAACATAAGATTAGTGTTCAACCAATATAACCATTACAAAGGTAAAAATCCAAGGATGTTTACATTAAGCGTTACGGAAGTATTAGCCTTTACTGAAATACTATTAAGATTTAAGACACTATTTACATTCAACATATTCTGTAAAACAAACTGACCACTTCCATTATTTTTATAAGTTGAAAAGTGAACTTCATAATCTCCTTCTTCCAAAAATGCTAAGTTATAATTACCGTTTCCATCCGCTAAACAACTGGTTGTAGCATTCTTAAATTGAATGTTTCCACTGCCTTGGGCTTTGGTTTCTGAAGTATTATAATTCCCCTTTTTATAAGCATACACAACCAATTTGCTATTACTTTCATTATAATTTGCACAGTTTCCTTTAATAGCACCCGCCTGAGCTTTTACTAAAACACGAGTTGCTGCATTTAATTCGCCTGAGGATACAAATTTATATCCCCCTTTAGCACTACCATTCTCATCCATTACTGCTTTACGAAGATCAAAATCAAGAACCAGATTATTTTGTTGATTTTCTTTTACTTCAAAAGCCTTGGAACTAACAACTTCCGTTTGCCCACTCGCTGAACTCATTAAATTATACTTCATATTGTCAGTTGTCATGGTATAACAACCAGGTGAATTACCATTTTGATCAGTTGCATTATCCAAAATCAAAGAAATATTACCGTATGAACCCGCATTAATATTTCCTAAACCCAACGCTGCAACGTTACCATTTTGATAGGCAGATAATTCAATTGTTTTTTTACCATTAAAACCGTTAAATTTTTTACCATCAACCCTCACTTCAGTTATAGTTACAAATGTTCCTTTTACATTCGCATCATCAGAAGGAGCATCAGTAATTTCTACACTTAACGTACCTTGCGTTCCTGAATTTGTATTATTGGGATTTACAGAATCGTCATTCTTTTTACAAGACTGCACCATCAAGGTTGCCAGAAAAATAGCAACTAATGAAATTTTTTGATTTGAATTTTTCATGTTTGTGTGTGTTTGATTTGTAAAATTAACGAACGATAGTGGTAGGCAGATTGTGTAAATTGAGTAAACGGTATATTCTGAACACCTGTAAAAATGCTAATCTTATCCTATATCAGGAAACCACAAAGTTTATAATATGAAGTTTTATTTTGATTCAAAGTTTTCATTTCCAGTTAATTAAATTCCAAATATTAAGTATAAAAGCACCTACTAATTAGTGATTTTTACTCAGAAGATTATAATTTCAAAGCATGAAAATTATTTTACTTCCTTATTCCTGCTTGTAGGGGATTAATTATCTTTTAATAAAATTATTCCTACTTTCTTAGTAAATTATAGTTACTTCGCTTTACATAGATTAATTTCATTTTAACTCTATAAAAAAATCCTCCAACTCCTTGATTATCAAGAAATAATCCGTACATTTGCAGGCTGATTTGAAACGTTTTCACTATCAAATCAGTTTGTCCATAGTAATCCTTTCTGAAACACCTCTTTTTTTCGTAGGAAAGAAGCAAAGGGAAACAGATTACTCACATCTACGAGGCTCCTTTTTTCGGGCGTTTTTTGCCCAATTTTAATGTCTAAGTTTTAAGAAAATTTTCAATATGCAATGCTCAATGTTCAATGTCCAAGTTTTTACTTGCATATTTATTATTGAAAATTAATTACGGTACGCCGTCTGATTGAAAATTATTTATTAAAACTTTAAACTCAAACTTCAAAACAGTAAAAAGCCTTGACACAAATGACCAAAACGGGCAGAATTAGTTTTGCCAAAGTCAAAAACTTACTCGAATACCCAGATTTCTTGGATATTCAGGTGAAGTCGTTTCAGGATTTCTTCCAGCTCGAAACCGCAGCCGAGAATCGTACCGATGAAGGTCTTTTCAAAGTATTTGCAGAGAATTTCCCCATTGCGGATTCTCGTGAAAACTTCGTCCTTCACTTTATTGACTACTCTGTCGATACGCCAAAATACTCAGTTGATGAGTGTATTGATCGTGGATTGACGTACTCAGTGCCGTTGAAAGCTAAATTACGTCTTATCTGTAATGATACGGACAACGAAGATTTCGAGACTATCGAACAGGAAGTTTTCTTAGGAAATATTCCTTATATGACCGAGCGTGGCTCTTTCGTTATCAACGGAGCAGAGCGGGTTATCGTTTCGCAATTGCACCGTTCTCCAGGAGTGTTCTTCTCGAAGAGTCGCCACACCAACGGAACGAAATTGTATTCGGCTCGTATTATTCCTTTCAAAGGTTCATGGATTGAATTCGCAACGGACGTAAACAACGTCATGTATGCGTATATCGACCGTAAGAAAAAGTTTCCAGTTACTACGCTTTTACGTGCTATTGGATACGGTTCAGACAAAGACATCTTGGATTTGTTTGGTCTTTCGGAAGAAATTAAAGCTGATGCTTCTAACTTGAAAAAAGCCGTAGGTCGTCGTTTGGCGGCAAGGGTTCTCAGAAGCTGGCAAGAAGATTTTGTGGATGAAGATACAGGCGAAGTGGTTTCAATTGGCCGTAATGAGGTATTATTAGAGCGTGACTCTGTAATTTCTTCTGACGATATCGAAACGATTATTGACGCAGGTTTGGATACTATCATTCTTCACAAAGAAGACATGAACGTAAATGATTATAACATCATTTATAACACTTTACAGAAAGATTCGTCAAACTCAGAAAAAGAAGCTGTTGAGCAGATTTATCGTCAGTTGCGTAATACAGAAGCACCCGATGAACAAACTGCCCGTGATATTATTCAAAACTTATTCTTCTCTGACAAACGTTATGATTTAGGTGAAGTAGGTCGTTATAGAATTAACAAGAAATTGGGTCATGATATTCCGATGGAAACAAAGGTTTTGACGAAAGCGGATATTATCTCAATTGTTAAATATCTTATCGGTTTGATTAACTCAAAAGCTCTAATTGACGATATTGACCACTTATCTAACCGTCGTGTTCGTACCGTTGGTGAGCAGTTATATGCACAGTTTGGCGTAGGTTTGGCTCGTATGGCTCGTACCATCAAGGAACGTATGAACGTTCGTGATAACGAAGACTTCAAGCCAGTTGATTTGATTAATGCTCGTACTTTATCGTCAGTAATCAACTCATTCTTTGGAACAAACCAGCTTTCACAATTTATGGATCAAACCAATCCATTGGCGGAGATTACGCATAAGCGTCGTCTTTCGGCACTTGGACCCGGTGGTCTATCACGTGAGCGTGCAGGTTTTGAGGTTCGTGACGTTCACTATACGCACTACGGTCGTTTGTGTACGATTGAAACCCCTGAAGGTCCAAATATTGGTTTGATTTCATCGCTTTGTGTTCATGCCAAAATTAACTCAATGGGCTTTATCGAAACACCTTACCGTACTATTTCAGACGGCAAAGTGAAAGTAGATGAAATCACGTTCTTTACGGCAGAAGAAGAAGATGGGAAGAATATCGTTCAAGCAAATGCTCGCTATAATGACAAAGGAGAATTTGAATCAGATACTGTGAAAGCACGTTTTGAAGGTGATTTTCCATTAGTAAATCCAAAAGATGCTCAATTAATGGATATTGCTCCCAATCAGATTGTGTCGGTAGCGGCTTCATTGATTCCTTTCTTGGAACATGATGATGCCAACCGTGCTTTGATGGGTTCCAACATGCAACGTCAGGCAGTGCCTTTGTTACGTCCAGAAAACCCAATTGTGGGTACAGGATTGGAAGCAAGTGTTGCCCTTGACTCTCGTACATTAATTGTTGCCGAAGCAGACGGTGTAATTGAATATGTGGATTCAATCAAAATTATCGTTAAATACGATATGAGTCCAGAAGAATATTTGGTAAGTTTTGAAGGCGATACGAAAGAATATAAATTAATTAAATTCCGTAGAACCAACCAAGATACTACCATCAACTTGAAGCCAATTGTTGGCAAAGGTGAGCGTGTTACGAAAGGACAAGCCCTTTGCGAAGGATATGCTACTCAGCAAGGAGAATTAGCATTAGGTCGTAATATGAAAGTAGCGTTCATGCCTTGGCAGGGATATAACTTTGAAGATGCGATTGTAATTTCTGAGCGTGTTGTTCGTGATGATATTTTCACTTCTATTCACATTGAAGAATTTGAATTGGAAGTTCGTGATACAAAACGTGGAGAAGAAGAATTAACAGCGGAGATTCCAAACGTAGCCGAAGAAACGGTGAAGAATTTGGATGAAAATGGTGTTATTCGTGTAGGTTCGGATGTGAAGGAAGGAGATATTTTGATTGGTAAAATCACGCCAAAAGGAGAATCTGACCCAACCCCAGAAGAGAAACTTTTGCGTGCCATCTTTGGCGACAAAGCAGGTGATGTAAAAGATGCTTCTAAGAAGGCACCTCCATCATTGAAAGGTGTAGTTATTGATACAAAATTGTTTAGCCGTCCTAAAAAAGATAAGGATGAGCGTGAAAAAGCCAAAAAAGAAATTGCTGGTTTAGGAAAACAATTATCAAAAGATTTGACTGCCATTCGTGCCAAAATGATTGGTAAAATGGTAGAATTATTGGAAGGAAAAGTAGCCGCTTCAATTAAGCACAAATTTGGAACGGTAATTATTGAGCCAGGAACAAAAATATCTGCTCGCAACGTTGAGGAGGCATTATTCCCAGCTAAAAACCTTTACCGTGATGATAGCTCATACAGCGTTCCAGAAGAAGCAAACTTATTAGCAGATTTGATTTTGGAAAATGCTACTGAGGATGCTGATACAAACGTATTATTATTGCAAATGGTAAAAAACTACAACGTTCGTCGTAATGAAGTAGTAGGTCGTTATAAGCGTGATAAGTTTGTTTTGGAAGTTGGTGATGAATTGCCAGCGGGTATTGTTAAACTTGCCAAAGTATATATTGCCAAAAAACGTAAGTTGAAAGTAGGTGATAAGATGGCAGGTCGTCACGGAAACAAAGGGGTTGTTGCTCGTATTGTACGTGATGAAGATATGCCTTTCTTGGAAGACGGAACACCAATGGACATCGTGTTGAACCCACTGGGTGTACCTTCACGTATGAACATCGGACAGATTTACGAAACCGTATTGGCATGGGCAGGTGAAAAACTTGGTCGTAAATACGCAACGCCAATCTTTGATGGTGGAACAGAAGCCGAAGTTGCGAAAGAATTAAAAGAAGCAGGTTTACCAGATTGGGGACGTACTTATTTATACAATGGTTTGACGGGCGAAATGTTCGACCAACCCATTACAGTAGGTATTATCTATATGTTGAAACTTGGTCACTTAGTTGATGATAAGATGCACGCCCGTTCAATCGGACCGTACTCATTAATCACTCAACAACCATTGGGAGGTAAAGCCCAGTTCGGTGGACAGCGTTTTGGAGAGATGGAAGTGTGGGCATTAGAAGCATTTGGTGCGGCTAATATCTTGCAAGAAATCTTAACGGTAAAATCTGATGATGTAATCGGTAGAGCAAAAGCCTACGAAGCCATCGTGAAAGGAGAAGCCATGCCAAAACCAGGCATCCCAGAATCATTCAACGTATTGATTCACGAATTAAGAGGTTTAGCTTTGGAAATTACTTTGGAGTAATCGGAAAAATTAGAACCATTTTCACAAAAAACATTTAGAAAATGTCATTCAAGAAAAATAGAAAATTAAATAGTGATTTCCAGAAAGTAACAGTCTCTTTGGCATCACCTGAGTCAATCCTCGAAGGGTCACACGGAGAGGTTACTCAACCCGAAACTATCAATTACCGTACCTACAAGCCTGAAATGGGCGGTTTGTTCTGTGAAAGAATTTTCGGACCCACCAAAGACTGGGAATGTCACTGTGGTAAATACAAGCGTATTCGCTACAAAGGTATCATCTGCGACCGTTGCGGTGTGGAGGTTACCGAGAAAAAAGTACGTCGTGAGCGTATGGGACACATCGAACTCGTTGTGCCTGTTGCCCACATTTGGTACTTCCGTAGTTTGCCTAACAAAATTGGTTATTTGTTAGGACTTTCTACGAAAAAACTCGATCAAGTAATTTACTATGAAAGATACGTAGTAATTCAGTCGGGTATCAAGGCCGAAGATGGGGTGAACAAAATGGACTTCTTAACGGAAGACGAATATTTGGACATCGTGGATAAATTGCCTCGTGAAAACCAATTATTGCCAGACGAAGACCCTCAGAAATTCATCGCTAAGATGGGTGCTGATGCCTTGGATATGTTGTTGAAACGTACTGAATTAGACGATTTGTCTTATGATTTACGTCACTCAGCCGCCAACGATACTTCACAACAACGTAAGGCAGAAGCCTTGAAGCGTTTGAAGGTTGTTGAAGCATTCCGTGAGGCAGGTACTCGTATTGAAAACCGTCCTGAATGGATGATTATCAAGATGGTACCAGTAATTCCACCAGAATTACGTCCACTTGTGCCTTTAGATGGTGGTCGTTTTGCGACGTCGGATTTGAACGATTTATACCGTCGTGTAATTATCCGTAACAACCGTTTGAAGCGTCTAATCGAAATTAAAGCTCCCGAAGTAATCTTACGTAACGAAAAACGTATGTTGCAAGAAGCAGTCGATTCATTATTCGATAATTCACGTAAAGTAAACGCTGTACGTTCGGAAGGTAATCGTGCCTTGAAATCTCTTTCAGATATGTTGAAAGGAAAGCAAGGCCGTTTCCGTCAGAACTTATTGGGTAAGCGTGTCGATTATTCAGGTCGTTCGGTAATTGTGGTTGGTCCAGAATTGAAAATGCACGAAAGTGGCTTGCCAAAAGATATGGCGGCTGAATTATTTAAACCATTCGTTATCAGGAAGTTAATTGAAAGAGGAATCGTAAAAACGGTAAAATCTGCCAAGAAAATTGTTGATAGAAAAGACCCAGTAGTGTGGGATATTTTGGAAAACGTAATGAAAGGACACCCTGTTCTTTTAAACCGTGCTCCAACGCTTCACCGTTTGGGTATTCAGGCTTTCCAACCAAAATTGATTGAAGGAAAAGCCATCCAATTGCACCCATTGACTTGTACAGCCTTCAACGCCGATTTTGATGGTGACCAGATGGCGGTACACGTTCCGTTGGGACAAGAAGCGATTTTGGAAGCCTCATTGTTGATGTTAGGTTCGCACAATATCTTGAATCCAGCTAACGGAGCTCCTATTACGGTGCCTTCGCAGGATATGGTTCTTGGTTTGTACTACGTAACGAAAGGACGCAGACACACGCCAGAATACGAAGTGAAAGGTGAAGGCATGAAGTTCTATGGTTTTGAGGACGTTGTGATGGGTATGAATGAAGGAGTTGTTTCAAAACATGCTCACATTACAGTAAAAGCAAATGTTCGTCAAGAAGATGGTACATTGAAAGCTGAAATGGTAGAAACTGTGGCAGGTCGTATTTTATTCAACCTTTGTGTGCCAGAAGAAGTTGGTTTTATTAACGAACTTTTGACGAAAA
>JANPIG010001151.1:0-2673 GCA_031424875.1 Cytophagales bacterium | reverse complement strand
CCTGCCTTTGCTAATTCATCCTCTGTGGCATTGCCAATGGCTAAAACTGTAGCAGTTGTCCCTTTCATTTTGGCAACTTCAGCACCATAATAAACGGCTTCGAGCGATGATTTCTTCAAAGCTCCATTATCTATTTCTGTGAATATTATTACTGACATTTTCTTTTTTTTTAGAGGAGCAAAGTGGCATAGGCACAAAGGAGCAAAGTTATTTTAACTCAAAGCTCTATTATGTTGACTAACTTTGTTCCTTTGTGACTATGTTACTTAGTGCCTATTTTATAATACTTTCGCTTCGCTTCTTAGTAAAGCAATTAACTCTTCTGCGTTTTCGGCAGAAATCATTTTACATGCACCTTTTGGAGCAGGCAACATGAATTTTTCCGTTGAAGTCATATCTTCTCCCACAGGTTCAACCACTTTTAATGGCTTGGTACGAGCAGTCATAATACCACGCATATTTGGAATTTTCCATTCCGCAATTGGCTCTTGACAACCTAAAACTAAGGGCAAAGTAGCCTCAATTTCTTCCTTACCACCATCAATTTCACGAGTAATTTTGGCAGTATTTCCTTCAATATCTAATTTCATAACAGGTGATAATGAGGGAATTCCCAACATTTCCCCTACTAAGCCATGCACCACGCCGCTGTTGAAGTCAATTGATTCACGACCCATCAAGATAAGGTCATATTTCTCTTCGGCAGCAATCGTTGCAATTTGTGTTGCTGTAAAATAAGAATCTTTTGGTTCACAGTTTACACGGATAGCATCATCAGCCCCAATGGCTAAACATTTGCGGATAACTTGTTCAGAATCGGCCTCTCCGACGTTTAAGACCGTAACCGTACCACCATGTTGTTCTTTCAATTCCACACCTCTCGAAAGGGCATAATCATCATAAGGACCCGTGATATAAGTTACTCCCGCTTTATTAAATTTGGTATCTCCGTCCGTAAACGATATTTTCGCTGTCGTATCGGGTACGCTTGTAACACAAACTAAAATTTTCATTGGTTTTTATTTTTGGCTCTTAGCTTTAAACTATGAGCTTTGAGAAATGTTTTCCGTAAATTTAATTTGATAATTTTTAATATAAACAGATTTAAGTCAAATTTTCGTACCAGTGTATTTTTAGATTATCAAAACACTTCGCAATATTAATGAATAAATTTAAAAATAGTATGCTTGCATACTATTTTTTCTAAAAAATATTTTGATGCAAAACAGATTAGAAATATTACGCCAATTTGTGGCAGAAGAACCACAAGATGCTTTCAATTATTACGCCTTGGCAACGGAGCTTTTGAAAACCAATAAAATGGAATCGAAAGTGGTTTTTGAGTATCTTATTCAACATCATGCCGACTATCTGCCAACGTATTATCATCTGGGGGCTTTGTATGTGGAATTAGGAGAAAATAATGCTGCCGAACAAACCTATTTTCAAGGAATTGAACTGGCGAAAAAGCTCAAAAATGATAAGACTTTAAAGGAATTGAAGGGGGCTTATCAGATGTTTTTGGATGAATTGGAGGATTGAATTACAAATATTTCCCTGCCACAAACCCCGTTGTCCAAGCCGCTTGAAAATTAAACCCACCCGTAACTGCATCAATATCAAGGACTTCTCCTGCAAAGAAAAGTCCTTTGATGAGTTTGCTTTCCATAGTTTGTGGATTGATTTCTGATAAATCTATTCCTCCACAGGTTACAAATTCTTCTTTAAATGTGGTTTTGCCTTGTACTTTATGGGATGAATTGAGGAGGTTTTCTACTAATTTATGGGTATGTTTTATCGTTAAATCTATCCACCGAAGGTTTTCATCAATTTCTGAAAGCTCACAAAATTTCTTCCAAAGGCGGGCGGGTAAATCAAATAATTGATTGGATTGAATCAGTTTTTTAGGGTAATTTTTTTTATATGTCAAGAAAAAATCCCGTACTTGGTTTTCGTTCAAATCAGGAATCCAGTTAATTAATATCTGAAAATCGTAATGCAACTCGGCTAAATCTCTGGCTCCCCAAGCGGATAATTTCAACACGGCAGGGGCAGAAAACCCCCAATGCGTAACTAATAAAGCACCGTCCTGTAATAATTTTTTTCCTGCCACTTTAACGATAGCTTTTGGCACGCTCACCCCTGCGAGTTCGTGAAAAGGAGAGTTGGGAACATTGAAGGTAAATAAAGAAGGGACTGGGGGAATAATAGTGTGTCCCACATCCATAAGCCATTGATAACCAGTAATATTAGGACTTCCTCCCGTGGTGACTAAAACAGAATCAGCTTCCATGATTTCGCCATTTAAAAGTTCTAAACTCTTGATTTGATTTTCTTTTAGTAAGATATTTTTTACCCCAAAAGATGTTCTAACATCAACGCCTAATTTTCTTGCTTTTTGTTCCAAAGCCTGAGCAATAGTTTCTGAATTGTCAGTGATAGGAAACATTCGACCATCGGGTTCTGTTTTTAAGATAACCCCCTCATTATCAAACCATTCTATTGTATTTTGGACATTGAATTGATTGAATAGATTCCTCAAAAAAGTGCCTCCACGTGGATAAAATTTAGAAAGTTTTTTATTGAACGGTGGAGTAAAGTAAGTAACAAATCCTATTTTCTTTTATGCTACATACAACCGGGTTTTAAAAATTCTTCGTTGTTTTGCTATTC
>JANPIG010001150.1:0-2586 GCA_031424875.1 Cytophagales bacterium | reverse complement strand
TACCGTTTCAGGATTGTCGGCAGCTTGGTGATAATATTTGGCAATATCACCATCAAAAGCTGTGAACCCAGGTGAAAAAGTAGGAGAGGGGATTCCTTTTATGGCTAAACTTACATTATCAGAACGGTCAAACAAACCTTGTTCCGGAGCAGGGTCATCAATGGCAGTAATTCCAAAAGCTGTTGAAGCTTTTTCAATTTCTGATTTTGCATCGGTTCTATTCAATCCGATGATGGTAACTTTGGTGGTATCACTATAACCCGCCCCATCGCAATTGAGATTATACACACAGTTTTTTAATGGTATCAGCGGGTTTTCTGCATAATATTTTGAACCCAAAAGTCCAACCTCTTCACCCGTATAGCCAATGAATAAAACGGAACGCTTTGGCTTTGAGGCAATAAGAGCCTTTGCCGCTTGCAATACTGCCACTACGCCAAAAGCGTTATCACGTGTTCCATTAAAAATACTATCTTCTTTATAAGCCTGTCCGCCTTCCTTGCCTACACCCACGTGATCATAATGAGCCGACAATACTACATATTCGTTTTTAAGAATTGGATCAGAACCTTCCAAAACACCAACCACATTAAAAGCACGAGCCGCAACTTTTTCTCGTGAAGCCACATTTATATTAACTGATTTGAGGTTTTCTTTTCTGAAGCCTTTGGCAGTTTGAGCATTTATCCAATAATGAGGTAAACGCTTTGGCACATCTTTATTATCATTTAAGGCAAAACTATCACCATTAAAATAACCCGCAACTGCTTGCCAAGGAATTGGAGCAGCAAAAATTTCTATCAAGGCCAAAGCACCATTGTCTAAAGCAAATTTTCGTTTCTTTGATGCCGCAGAGAACATTTCATTGGGTGATTTACTATCTGGAGTACCCACTTGAACAACCACAATTTTATCTTTTACGACAATGCCTTTGTAATCATCGTAACTTTTAGCTTCATCTTTCCAACCGTAGCCCGCAAAAATTACCTCTTTATTTTCCAAATTTGTAGGCTCAAATCCTCCAAAAGCAATAAAATGCTTGCTGATTGAAAGCGTATCACCTCCGCCAATGATTGTACCATTTTTGATAGGTTTCACTAAATCCATGCCCACTGCTTGAAGATAATCCGTTTGTCCAGGTGCAGGTTTTAAACCTAAGTTTCTGAAACTTTCTGCTAAATATCTTCCAGCTACTCGATTTGTGATTGAACCAGTACGCCTGCCGAGCATTTCATCAGAAGCTATAAATCTAATTTGAGATTCAACTTCCAATTTAGAAAGTTTAGATTCTGGCAGATTAGCCACATTTTGAGCTGATATTTTAAATACCAAACAGGTAAAAATAGAAAATAATAAAATGATTTTTTTCATTTTTCGAGAAGGGGGTTTATTGATTTTTGTAAAGGTAATTTTTTAGTATATATATTCAAATTAGTGATAAAAGGGATTCAAAGTTGAGTTTTTGGAAAATGTTAATTCTAAATTCAATTTTCAAGTACTTGTTTTACGGAAGTCACTGGTTTTCACCGAAGGTTTCCGTTTAAAACTAGTACGCAATAAGTATTTAAAATCAATATAAGTTAAAGCCTATCCCTCTAAAACAAAAATGAATCCCGAAAATTTAAACTCGGGATTCATTTTTAAAATATTCAAATTAAACTATTAATTCGTTTTCAATAACTCAACATCAAAAATCAATGTAGCACCACCGATGATGTCTCTACCAGCGCCTTGTTCCCCATATGCCAAATGATGAGGAATAAAAAAGCGGTATTTGCTGCCAGTTGGCATTAATTGCAAACCTTCTGTCCACCCTGTAATTACTTGGTTTAAACCAAAACTAATAGGTTCATTACGTAAAACAGAACTATCAAAAACGATTCCGTCAATCGTTGTTCCATGATAATGAGTTAAGACTTTGGCACGTGGTCCACTTGGTTTTTCGCCATCGCCTTGTACTAAAATTTCGTATTGCAAACCGCTTGGAGTTTCAAAAACACCTTCTCTTTTTGCATTCTCGGCTAAAAACGCCTGACCTCTTTTAATTTCATTAGCAACAATCTCCGAAAGTTTGCCAGAATTGAAAAATCCCATATTATTTAATTATTTAAGATTTACGATTTTAGATTATGTAAATATTTTGTTTTATTAAAATTCATAACCCTAAATTCACAACTATTTTATAAAACCAAAGTTGCGTAAAGATGATTCAAAGTTTCCTGAGCATCCGAACAAAATCCTGGGTGTACTTTTGAGGTCTGAACAATGGTGCTCCGAGTGGCGGTCAGCCACCTGAATCTTGAAGCAATGGGTAACATTCCGATTGGTCCTGCATTTTTTCCTCCCATACATATTCGTTCCCAAGTTTGGAGATATTTCTCTAAATCGTCATATTCTAAGGAATTGGAAAAAACTTCAAGTTTACTTTTATCTAATTGATATTTTGCCTGTAAAAAACCTTGTTTTGAACAATATAGAATAATACCAACGTTCAAAAACTCTTCACGTTCCACTCTCGGAACAATCCGAATCACGGCATATTCATATATTTGTTTGTCTTGCATGGTTGGCTTCTTTTACTAATAA
>JANPIG010001149.1:0-2165 GCA_031424875.1 Cytophagales bacterium | reverse complement strand
CTATCATTCACTCATTCTATCATTGAAACCTACATTCTCGTTAAAACCTCATCAATCAAGCCATATTCTTTGGCTTCTTCAGCACGCATCCAGTGGTCACGGTCAGAATCTTTTTCGATTTCTTCAAAAGTTTTCCCTGAATGTTTTGCTAAAATTTCATACAATTCCTGACGAATTTTTACAATCTCACGAGCCGTAATCTCAATATCACGAGATTGCCCCTGAGCTCCACCAGAAGGCTGGTGAATCATAATTCTTGCATGGGGTAAAGCAGAACGCTTGCCAGCCTGTCCACCTGCTAATAAAACCGCACCCATCGAAGCCGCTAATGACGTACAAATCGTACAAACATCAGGACGAATCAAGTGCATAGTGTCATAAATACCCAAACCCGCATACACCGACCCACCAGGCGAGTTAATGTACATCATAATGTCTTTTTTGGAATCGGTTGATTCCATAAAGAGTAATTGGGCCACAATGATATTTGCCATATAATCGTCCACAGGAACACCCATGAAGATAATTCTATCCATAATCAAACGTGAGAATACATCAATCTGGGCAAAACGCATCGGACGCTCTTCGATGATATACTGAGTCATATCCTCAATAAATGGGCGACTCGTGCCTCCCATCTGGTTCATGTACTGGTCCACTGCCAAGCCGTTCAAACCTTTGTGGTGTACGGCATATTTTCTGAATTCTTCTGAACTTAAATCTTTGTGAAACATATTTTAAATTAGATTTATTATTGTGATTTTTTAAATCAAAAAGTTTGTATTGTTTTATTAGTAACTTATTGAGATTGTAAATAGTTCGAGATTAACCTACTGAACTATTTAAAAGAAAAATTATGTTTTCTACAAAATCAGTTTTGGTTACTGACCGCAAAGATGCAAAAACTCTTAAATATTCCTTATCAGTTTTGCAGAGAATTTATCAGAAAAAGCGATATGTGATAAAATCAACAATTCAATGACTCAACAACTCAACAATTAATCAACATGGAAATTGGAGAAAAAATACGCTACTCACGTCTCAAAAAAGGCTATTCTCAGGAAAATATGGCTGATTTCTTGGGCATTTCAACCTCCGCTTACGGAGACATTGAACGCAACAAAACCGAGCTAACTCTCAGCCGAGCCAAGAAATTATCCAATATCTTGAAAATGAGTATTTTAGAACTTATCGGTGAAGAAATCCATAAGCCAAAAATTCTGGAAGGTTCTGAAAATGATGAATTGGAGAAATTGAAAAAGGAGGCAAATACTTTGCGGTCAGAAGCAAATTATTGGCGAGAGAAATTTGAACAACAAGTCTTGAATGAAACTTATCGTTTGTTACAAGGGCAATATCAACGGGAGAAAATAGGGTTTTAATAGTGATGAGTTATAAGTTTTTTAAATGTTCAGTTTAAAATACAATTCCGCTATAAATATCTTTTAACGAAATACTATTCTCAAAAATCGATAATTGAATTTCATCCGTTAATTTATCATAAAAACTAAACTCCCAAAAGTTCCCTTTTCGCTGGTTTACTTGCACTAAAACCTCATCTTGCGAAACAACCAAATAATACTGTAAAGAAGCCAAAGAGGTATATTCTCTTAATTTTTTGCCTGTATCAATCTTAGCCGTGCTATCTGAAAGCACTTCCACAATCACAATGGGTTGGGTTACAGCATAATCATCTTCATCATCCGAAATCAAAGCAATCATCACATCTGGATAACGATAAATAGTGGTTTGATTTATGTTTAAGCGAACCTCACCTCTGAATGTTTCAAATAATTTGTGGTCAATAATAGTATCAAAGGCACTTTCAATTTTCTTGGCAATCCTATTAGTATTTTTAGATTCTCCTGGCATATCAATTAATTTCCCAAAATAAAATTCATGACGAGTTTCTGAGTTTTTTTCTATCTCAAAATATTCTTCAATCGTCAATAAACGCTCATTTGTAAGTATCATATCGTTTCTATTTTTAATCTAAAATAAAAGATTTACTGAGAAAAACAAATTTCCTTTGACTAAAAACTAAAAAGCCATGAAAATCAATATTTTCACGGCTTTTTATATTTCTCAAAATCTACTACTGTTGTGCCAAACTATCAGCAATTTGCTTGAATTCCTCTACTTCAATTGCTTTTGATTCAGTTTTG
>JANPIG010001148.1:0-1081 GCA_031424875.1 Cytophagales bacterium | reverse complement strand
CCTACACCGTCCTTTTCTGTAAGTCCTACCAAGAATACATTTTATGATTTAGGCAATGACAGTGATAAAGGAAACATCATTGAGTTAGTTATGAGAATGGAGCGTATGAGTTTTGTAGATGCGTGTCAATATTTAGATAGTCAAGACTTAATGAAAGAAAATGATAATCAAAAATTCCTTTCTCTTTCATCAAGTCAAAACCCTAATAGTGAGATTAAGAACTACGAAGTTACAGACGTGAAGAATTTACACCACTCCGCATTAATCCGCTACTTGGAGAGCCGTAAAATTACCCTACATACAGCGTTTAGTTATCTCAAAGAAATCCACTATAAAAATGCCAAAGGTCAATTTTTTGGAGTTGGTTATCAAAATGACATTGGTGGGTATGTTGTCAGGAGTGAGATAATGAAAAAGCCTATCAATTTAGGACATACAGGAATCAAAACCTTTGCCATCGCTGGCAGTAAGAGCGTATCAATTTTTGAGGGAATATTTGATTTTTTATCATGTATTGAACATTACAGACGTTTGCCACGATGCACCGCTATTGTTTTAAATTCAGTCTCAAATTTATCCAAAGCAATGCCACAATTAACAGGAGCAACCACGGTTTACAGCTACTTGGATAATGACGATGCAGGGCAAAAAGCAACCCAAAAAATGATAGATATAGGATTGAACGTTTCAGACCAATCCAAGATTTACGAAGGTTATAAAGATTTCAATGAGTATTTAAACAGATAACAATATGCAGAATAAACAGAAATTCCAAAGAGCAACATTAGTCTCTTTATTTGGACAACCCAAATGTGCAAATATGACAATTACGAAAATATTACGCACCATTACGGGCGATGATGAAACAGGAAAAATTATCTCATTCGCCTATGAATGTTCTTGGTGGAATGAAAAGACAAAATGCTTCCATAAAGAAATTTTTGAAGAAGATACACTCGTAAAAGTGAGAGGAAAACCCAAAATATAGCCATTCGCCATAGGTCGTTCAACGTTTGAAGGTCGTAAAATACCGTTCAATCAACAAAATGAATGACTTTGAATAAAAAATATTTTGCTAACT
>JANPIG010001147.1:0-2988 GCA_031424875.1 Cytophagales bacterium | reverse complement strand
TGATAGAAAAAACTAAGATTTCGCATCGTGGAAGGGCATTTGAAAAGTTAATAACACATTTGGGGTAGAACAATTCATCCTATATTTTACCTGTTTTATTGATGATATTTACCTATTCACAAATTTTGGTAATTAGTTATCTATGAAATTATAGAACTTTGTAAAATATATTGTTATGTAAATTTTAAACAGACTAATTAATACTACAATTTAAAAACAACGGAACATTAATTTGTCATGGTTAAAAAATGGGTTGAACAATTAACAACATTAGGGGTATTATATACATGAGTTGTCTGATAGGTGCGACTAAATTGGAAAATCTATCGAAAATTATTAATTTAGTAATAGGAATACCAACAACCGCTTAAACTCGTTTCGACAGAATGACAATCAACAAATTTTTTAGATTATTTGTACTTTCGGGTATTATCATCACACACCAGAATACTTTTGCTCAGTACATTATTACCGGTAGAGTTACAGATGCTAAGAATGGAGATCCTCTACCTTTCGCTACAGTAGGCTTAAAAGGTAAAAACATAAACGCAGGCGCCCAAACTAATTTTGAGGGGGTATATACTATTAAGACCAAGTTTATGGCTGATTCGGTCTATGTTAGCACGGTCAATTATAAGAAGAAAATTAAAGCCCTTGATAAAAATGCTATCACTCAAACCGTTGATTTTCAAATGGTGGGCGAAGCTAAATCTTTGGACGAGGTAGTGGTATTTTCAGGGGAAAATCCTGCCTTCAAAATTTTGAGAAAATTACGTGAAAACGCTGAAAAGAATGACCGCAAACGTTTAACTGCTTTTGAGTATGATTCCTATTCAAAAATGGAACTGGATGTGGACAATATTTCCGAAAAATTTAAGGAAAAGAAAGTTATGAAGCAGATTCAAGGCGCTATTGAAAAGTTCGAGAAAATTGCCGGAGAAGACGGAAAAGCGGTTATCCCAACTTTTATTTCAGAAACAATTTAAAAATTCTATTTTCGTGAAACGCCTAATCGCAAAAAGGAACTGATTTTGAAGAATAATATTATGGGAGTTGGTGTAAAGGAAGGTAGTTTTATTTCGCAGATTGTAGGGGGGAATATCTTTGCAAATTACAATTTTTATGATAATTATGTTCCTTTCTTGGGTAAAGATATCATTTCGCCCGTTGGAAACAACTGGAAAGGAACCTATTCGTGGTATATTTCTGACACAACTAATGTGGACGGACACATTTGCTACGGCATGGAATTTGACCCTAAAAATGATAAAGATTTAGTTTTTACGGGAAAAGTATTTATTGACACTACTTCGTATGCCCTCGTACAGATAGATGCCACTGTGGGCAAGCAAGCCAACATTAACTTTATTGACAAAATCAAGATTTCACAGGAATTAGACCAAACGTCAGAAGGGGCTTGGTTGCCCGTTAAAACTCGTTTCTTAATTGATATTGCCGAGATTTCTAAAAACTCTGCAGGGATGTTGTTGAAAATGTATATTTCTAACAAAAATTTTGTCATCAATCAACCCAGAGAAATGAGCTTCTATGATTTACCTGTTGAAGTAGCAGAAGACTCTAAAGAACCCGACCCTAAATATTGGCTGGAAGCTCGCCATGAATCCCTCTCGGCACAAGATATTTTAGCCACGAGATTAATTGATACTATTAGAAATGTACCTATCGTAAAGACTTACGTAGAAGTTGCTGAAATCATCGCCAGTGGATTTAAACGATTCAATAATAAATTTGCCGTTGGCCCTTATATCAATCTTTTTGCGGTAAACACTGTGGAAGGTTTACGCACACGGTTTGGCTTCAAAACCTTAGCGGGTTTTGACAAAAACTGGATACTCAAAGGCTGGGTAGGCTTTGGTACAAAAGATTTGGTATTAAAATATGGCGGCGAAGTGGACTACATTTTGTCACGTCGCCATTGGACAGTAGCAGGAGTGAAACACAGTTACGACCTCGAACGTGTCGGACTAACCCCTGAACTGATTGGAGACAATAAAATTTTCTACGCATTTACTCGCTGGGGAAATTACTCAGGAGCATTTTATCGAAATGAAAACGAAATTTTCTTGAAAACCGAACCCAGAAAAGGGATATCGTTCAATGCATCTTTTACGACACGAACTTTCGATCCTTTATTTGATTTTCAATTCAGAACAAATCCTGAAGCAGGTCATAAATCACCTTCACAAGATTTTTATGACGATAGTTTCATTACCCTTGAAGCACGTTTCGCTAAAAACGAAACGTTTATCATGGACGGAAACGAACGCATTTCACTTGGAACGAAGAGAGTACCTGTTTTTTCGATTGCATATCAACACGGATTCAAGGGTGTACTGGGAAGTAATTTCCACTATAACAAGTTTACTGCCAAAGTTTATCAGTCTTTCCGTTTGGGTTCATTTGGGCGTTCGGACTATACCATACAAGCTGGATATATTCCTACAAACTTACCCGCACCACTTTTGTTTCCGCATTTGGGTAATCAGACATTTTTCTACAATCGTGCCGCCTTTAACACTATGCACTTCTTTGAGTTCGTAAGTGATAAATATGTATCATTGAACTATAACCACAACTTTGAAGGGTTGCTTTTTAATCGTATTCCAGCGATTCGACAACTGAAATGGCGTTTGATTGCCTCAGCTAACGTACTATTTGGTAGTCAGCGAGAGGAAAATCTCGAATTAATGCGAGATGCCATACCAGTAATTAATCCACGACATTCCGTTGATAAGAATGGAAATCCTATTACACGTCCAAGATATAATTTCTCAGCCCTCGACCCCTCAATTCCATACGTGGAAGTAGGTTACGGGATAGATAATATCTTCAAAATTTTCAGAGTTCAAGCGTTTCACCGCCTAACGTACCTTGACCATTTATCGCCAGGAGGAAATATTCCAAAATCTTTTGCATTAAAAGCGTCGGTACATTTTTCTTTCTGAGAAAAAAATAATAGCTTTACAA